>CAIWMU010000212.1 GCA_903913865.1 uncultured Verrucomicrobia subdivision 3 bacterium | reverse complement strand
TCTCGAAGAAGCCGTTGAAAAAGAACGAGTCGTTGCAAAGGCGGATTGATCAGGATCTCAACGCCATGAAGAAAAACCGCAAGCTTGTGCAGTCATTCTTCGGAGCAGAATCTGTAGCCTATGTCACGGACTAGGCAGTAAATAAGTTGCGTAACATTCACAAGCGCGGTCCCATGGATTGGAAAGTCCTTAAAGAACTCCTGCTGGAAAAAATACGGGTGACTCCTCTGTAGCATGCTAGACTACTAACGTGTGTGGTAAATGTGGAGCGAGGAATCGGAGGCCAACGCGCCTTAAACTGGAGCCACTGGGCTCCCCTGCCCGCGCGGCTGGATTGTCACGTCTGCGGGGTGGGTGCCTGTCAGCGCCGGGAATCCGTTTGGAGGGTGGAGGGGGAGGTGAACGTAACCCGGCGATGGACGGGGGTGGACGATTGGGGAGGGTGGGTCGGTCGTCACGATTGTCACGGTTGTCACAGGGGGGGGCTGGAAATTCGATATTTTTGGTTCCGATAAACTGTGTGATTTTGAAGGGGGGTGCCTGTGACATTTGCGACAATCGTGACAACCGGGAATCGATTGTCACGATTGTCACGGTCGTCACATTGCTGGAGGGCCATGTTCGATCCCTTTGACAACCACGAGAGTGGGGTTGTCTGCAGAGGTTTGCGACGGAGCCGGATGTGGGGCCGGGTGATGAACCTTGTTCATCGGTCGTGCGATGTAGGTTCCGTCCAAGATTGGCGAAGCTGCTCCTCGCGGATCTTGTTGTGGCAGATGCCGCAGAAGTATTTGAAAGCATCCTCGCCGCCCCAGGGGAATTTGGCGTGGGCAATATCAATGGCAATGAACAGATCCCCGAGGGGCAGCTTGCGGGCGAACAAATGAACAGTAGCTTTGAATGCCGACTCCGGGAGGTCGATCCATGTGTTCATGTTGCTGACGGCGACATCGATGAGCAAAGGGTTTGTAGGCATAAATCAATTGAGGGAGCAATTCACCAAACGGAACTTGCGAACGGTCCTTCCGCCGCGAGGTGGTACTTCGTCCTCGAAGCAGAGCCGCCGAGAGCTTACCATGCCGTCAAGCAGCCGCTGGGCGGATGGGGTATCCCCTGTGATTCGAGCCCGGGCCACGTCGCGAGCGGTTATGAAGTTGGATCGGCCCTCTCCGACGTTGTTCTTGAGCAGGGCGACAATCTCCGCCTCGAGTGCCTTCGCCGCCGACTTACGGGATTTGCCCAGAATGTCAAGTTGGGCGTCGATGAACCATTCAGTGATGCGGATGGCGTTGGAGGCGGTCTCGAGCTCGAGCGATTCACTGCCCGCCGCCGCGCCGTGGAGGGCTGCGTGCAAGACCACGGAGATGCGCCAGGCCTGCTCCGCGTAACGAGCGGCGAAAATGCCGACGTCGGCGAGATCAGCAGCTCGGCGATCGACGATGGAGTTGTAGAATTCGTTGAGGCGGTTCAGGCAGTTGTCGGGGACAAGGATTTGATGGGGGGTGGTGGCGGCGTGAAACTGCCCAAGGAGGGCGGTGACGAGCGCGATCCAGCGTTCGCGGGTGGTTTCAGACATTTGTTCGGGCTTGCGTTCGATTTTCCGCGGAACCGCGCGGCTGTGGCAGACGAGCAACCGGGCCAGGAATCCGCCGCTTTGCAGCGATTCCTCATCCATGAGGCGGGCCAGCAGATCCGGCTGGATAAGCCAGCAGAGAGCGAGACAGGGGCGCTTGAGGATTACCGGTTCCCGGTCCTGGCGGTCCACGCGGGTCAAATCCCCGGAGAATGCATTCAGGTAAAGGGCCTCGTCGGTGCCGCCGCCTGGATTATATCGGCCCAGTATGTTATCGACAGGCTTCCTGGCATCGGCGCTGGCGCTGAACATGACCTCCCGGTTTTCGTGCAGCATGACGGCCAGACGTTCGGTCGTGACATCCTGCGCGATGAGGGATGGCACGGTGGCAGTCTGCGCAACTTGGGACTGTCTGAGCGTTTTCGACTGCAAGGTGGCGATCATCGAATCCCGCTCGAAAGGATCTTGGCATTTGGCGGCCTTGCGCTGGAGGATTTCGATCTCCTTCTCGAGAACCATCAGTTCGCTCTTCGCCCGCGGTGCGGTTTGGGTCCGCCAATTTTCGATCAGGCGCTCCTGGTGATCCAAAAGCGGGGCGGCCACAATCCGGAAAGTTTCCGATTTTCCGGATCCGCTTTCCGCGCTCACCAGGAGGAACAGGTTTCCGCGAGTCGTGCGGGAGGGCCCGCTCGCCACCGTGAGTCCGGCGCCGACCGCCGCGCTCGTGACCGCGAGGGCACAGACCGCCGGAAGTGCGAGCGGAACCCGTTCCGTCTGGGAAACCGCGGAGACGAGGGTCGCCAAGGAGGCGGGGAGCGCGTCGAGAGGGAACTCGGCAGGAGCTGGATCATCGGCATCCAGGACCTGGGATGGTGCCAGCACCGGGGTCATCTGGATCTCGATTGGGGAGGATCCGACGCTGGGCCCGGACTGCGGTTCCAACGGCAGGGCATCCTCGATGGCGCGAAGCAGATCGGCAGCCGTTGCGCCGGCCTTGGTCCAGCAACTTAGCGTAGGGTGCGGCGAGGGGGTTGAGACGCGGAAACAGGGACTGTCGAGTTCACCCGTGATCTCGGCCAACCATCCTTGGCCGCTCGCATCGTTGGACGGAAATGCGTAGAACTTGGCGTGCGGGACAGAAAAATCACCCAGGAGGCGTCCATCTCCAGGTGCCTGGGTTATCACGGCGACGATGTCTGTGAGCCGGGAGGGGTGCAAATCCAGTCGATCCAGAATCGCGAAGGCGTCCCAGGCTGACGCGAACACATAGACAGCGCGGGCCCGGGCGGTGTTGCCCAGGACAAGATGCCGCGACTGGACACCGGGTGGGAAGTTGTGCCAGGAGCCGTCCTCGCGAAGCCTGTAATGGCATCCGATGACCGTGCCGGTGGCATCCTTGATGGGCATGGCGATCCGGTTGCCGTCGTGGACACCGAGGAGTTCGTTCGACTTTAGTGCGGCGACGAAGGGGATGGAAAGCCCGCGCCAAGCCGCGAATTTGAGAATGCCGTCGGTGTCGAGGGCAGAGACGCAGGCGGACCAATTGAATGAGTTTTTCATGTGGATGCAGTGTGGTTTAGGAGCGTGTGACCTGGCGTTGGGCGAGCCAATTTTCCACTTCAGCCCGGGGGAACCGGACCAGTTTTCCGGTCAGCTTGAGATAGGGAAGACCCCGGGTCATGAGATTGTCGATTGTGCGAGTACTGACCCCCAAGTGGCTTGCCAGCTGCCGCCGGGTTAAATGGGCTGCTGTCGGTGTCGATCTGTTTTGATCCCGCGTGTTCGTGTCGTTATCGTTTTTCATTTTTCGTCTGCGCCGTGATGGCGCCCTTTCACGCAGCAAGACTACCTCGCGATCACAGTCCGGCACCACCTTGCCGCCTCACATTTGAAAGTTTGAAGTAGTACGAGATGCAGTGTACCGAATAGGGGCGGCGTATAAAGATGGTGTGTTTTGCACGGATAGCGTGGTGCGAAAATCTCCATGCCAATGGGGCCTCGAGAGAAGCACGATGGAGAAACGAGATCAAACACCCGTGTGCGCCTGGATATGGCGCGTGGGCAGGGGGGTCAGGGGATCAGGGGATTGGAATTTGAAAGGCCGGGTAAACCATTCGGACCAACTTCTTGATTTTTTTAACAGAATATTGGACATGTCCGACTGTGTCGGGAGAGTCTGGAGTGGCGAAGAACTTGCCGCACTCAACCCATTCAAAGAAGAGTTTCCATTGTCCAGGCGTCGCGAGAAAGCTGTCCTTAATTGTAGGATGGGACTTTCGTTTCTTGGAGTGTCTGAGGTGACTTTTGAGTTGCTCAGCAATCTCCCCCTCGATGCGGCCTTCGTAATAGCAGACATCTTCAAGGGCAAAGACCTTGCGGCGACTCAACCGGGACAGGTCTGCGCCAAGGCTGAATAGTCGCCGCCCAAGGTCCTGGGTGTCGATGTTTCCAGCCGCGACCCGTTCGTGAAGTTCTCGCACTCTCCTGGCCAGTTTGGCAGCATCCACAAGCTCCACGTTGACTTTTCGAGTAGCATCCAGGCCGCTCAAACCCTGAAACTCCTCTCCGAATTGATCCCTGAACCTGTCTGGTGTCTTAGACCAGGATTGGTCCAGGTTGATGGATCGCGTCATGAATTTCTTTGGCCCCGCGGAGAGTGGATTTTGCGGGGGGAGTATCCATTTTAGGGCAACTTTTGCGTAGCCCTCCTTTACGCCCTTAAGAATTGCTTCCTGCTTCCGCGTGTGATGAAGTCTTACAGCCTCCAGCAGCGACTTGGCATCAGCCTTGAACTCTGGGTTTCTTCTGAGAAGTTCCCAAAGCCGCTCAGCGAAAGGCATGCTGCGGGTTGATCTGGCTGAATTGGACTTCATGGTTGAATGTTCGTTTGTGCGCGTTGTGTGTTGCTACGAGTGTGCCACATTCGACAACGATTCCACAAGTTCTTGAGGAACTGAATCAGTGACCGCGGCGGGTGGAGGCATCGGGATTATTTCGCCGGGGGATGTCTGGGCTGCGGGGGCGATGCCGAACCACTCCTGGGCTTGGTGGCCATCCACAAGCTCGCGGTAATGTTTGAAGATCATCTGGGGTGAGTTGCCTGCCTCGAGGGATACCTGGGCCATGTTCTTGATGTCGGCGAGCCGGTAGGAGATGAAGGAGTGGCGGAGTCCATTGTGCTTCCATTTCATCCCGGCTTGTGGAGCAAGGTAGAGGGTCAGCTGTTTGCTCATGTTGTCGAAGGTGGCGACCTTCCCAGAGGGGAGAGCGTGGGGAGCCAGCCAGGCTGCCAGGTTTTCGGTGATCGGGGCGAGGCGCCGTGATGCTGTTTTGGCTTTGGATGCCTTGATCTCGATGAAGCGGCGGGGAATGTTTACTTCGGACCAGTCGAGCCGTTCCAGTTCCGCGGCACGCAGGCCCGCGAAGGCGCCGATGGTCAGGTAGGGTATGAGTTCGGCGCGGTTACGTTCCTTGCCACGCTCCACGACGGGAGCCAGGCAGGCTGAAATCAGCCTACGCAACTCATCCGGGGTGAAAATTTCGATCTCGCCACCACCATCCTGGGCTTTCTCCACGGCATCCAGTTCGCTGTAGTCCTTGGGCAGGTAGCCGCGCTTGATGGCGAATTTGGTCAAAAGCCCTATCGCCCGGCGGTGGTTGTTCTGACTTCGACCGGAGAGCGGGCGGAAGTTGTCATCATCCGGATCCCTGGAATAAGCCCCGAGTGACCGGAGGTAGGCTTCGATTTCCTGCCCCGTGATACTTGCCAGGCGGATGTTATTGAAATATCCGGCAAATTGGCAAAGACGACCACGGATGTCGTCGATGTAGCGGTCGCTTCTTCTTGCAGAGCTCTTCGCGAGCAGGAGCTCATCCACCACTTCCTGGACTGTTTTGCTGGGGATGCCGACGGGGTTGCGCTTGACGTAAAAATCGACGCACTCCTTCAGGAAGGTCCCGGTAGGGAGTTGCCTGACGGCGGAGACATAATCAGCCACGGCCAGGTTGAGGTCGGGTTTGGGATTGATCTCCTTGAGCCTGTTGATGGCCCGGACATAGTCGGAGCATTCCGTGCTGCTCAGCTTCAGGGCGTCGCTCTCGCCGTTGGCCAGTTTGATGGCGGCCCGCTCGGCTGCGCGCATGGCCGCCGGCAGCTCCGTGAATTTCTGCTTTATCCGGCGGGATCCGGACCAATAGACGAGTTCAAACTGGGGGTGTTCGCTTAGGACGAGCTTCTTTCCCGTGCGAGGATCACGGACCAGGACCAGCTTTCCTGTCGCCTCATCCTTCACCCGCTGGTAAAGGCGGTTGATTTGGCGATAGATTTTGACAGAAACGCTGCCCTCAGAAACGACAATGGGTTGTCGTTTTGACTTTGAATACTGCCCTTCAGCCATTTCTGACGTGCCGAGGCCAGGAGACAATTTCTTCGCTTTCATACGAAAATTGTCCCGTATCTGTCCCGTAGGGACCGGAGGAGCCGGGACAGGGCCGTGGAAATTGGTGGAGGCGGCGGGAGTTGAACCCGCGTCCCTGACAAATATACCAGCCGCGACTACATGCTTAGTCAGGGAGAGTTTTTCGTCCGGGCGATAACGACCTGACACCGAATCGCCCAGCTTAGCCCGCAGTCAATTCTTCGGAAGGGGGCGCGCAGACTCCACCACCAACCTAACCTGCTGTTGCGTTTATCCGGCGTAGCAGGTGTCCACCGGTAAACGTCGTGGCCTTAGGCCGCGAGAGCTAGTTCTTGATTAGCAACTAATTTTTGGTTCGATGATTTACGAGGCCAACGTACCATCCTCGGCATGCCGCCTCTGGCGCGTCTCTCAGGTCGAAACCAGTACGCCCCCAAGGGGAACGATGTGAGCATCCGATAAAAGCCTGCTGAAGTCAAGTTGATAGTGGGAGTGTGCTAGGATGGGATGTTTTCCAGGCAATGGATTGTCAATGTCTGGCCCGTGGGATGTCCGGGAGGATGGAGGCCCGGATTGCGGCGGGATCGGGTTTTATTGACAATAGGATGTCTGTATTAGCTCCATGCGCTGCGAGTTGGGGGAGGGCGTTGGCCGGTTTCCCGAAAAGGGGTTAGTCGGGTCACTTTTTGTAAAGTGCCCCCCGCACCGGGCACGCAAACAAGTGAGGGCTGAGCCCATTCGCTCTGGGAGTTGGCAATCTATTGATGTTTTGGGTCAGCCCTCTTGTTTGGGTTCAGGAGTATGAGAACTTGCCTCACCCGCCCGGGGGGTGTCCTTATTGGGAATCGGACTGGGCTGTTTGCGGGGGCGGGACGCTGGGACCGGTGAGGGCGGTTCGGGGGTGGGGTTGGGGGCTTTTTGGGAATCGCTGCCGGGGGCGGGTTGGTTCAGGCGGTATTCCTTGAGTTCGGCGTAGATGGATTTGGCGAGGCCGGACTTCTGGAAGGCGATGACCTTGGTGGCTTTCAGTTTGAAGAAGGTCTCGAGGTCCGCAGATGTGTAGTGCTGGAGGACCGGGTAGTGGGAGTATTGGGTCAGGATTTCCTTGCGGCTGGCCTCGGAGAGATCGGTGGTGATGAGGATGAAGTGGAGTTTGCTTTTGCTGCGGGCGATGGTGTCGCGACCGACGATGAGTGCGCGGGAGCGCAGGACGAATGGGAAGAGGCGCTCGACAGGCTTGGCCTGGGGCGGTGGGGGTGTTGCGGATGCATCCATATGCCTGAATGAAGCCCTAAACGGGAGGGGAATGCCATCCAAAAGAGATGTCTCGGCTTGCAAGAGGGGCGGAATTTACATAAATGTTAAGGTCGCCGCAGGTTTCCGTGACGGGGACTTTTGCGGGGAGAGTGATAAATAGAAAGCAAACATGGCATTATTGGCTGGCAAAATTGGCGTAGTATTCGGGGTGGCGAACAAGCGATCGATCGCTTGGGCGGTGGCACAGGCGTGGCGCAAAGAGGGTGCGCAGCTGGTGTTCACGTATCAGGGAGACCGCGTTCGGGAGAATGTGGAGGAACTGGCAGGGACGTTCGGTGAGGACACACTGATCCTGCCGTGTGATGTGACCCGGGACGACCAGATTGACCATGTTTTCAAGACGGTGGCGGAGAAGTTCGGAAAGATGCACCTGTTGCTGCACTCGGTGGCGTTCGCGCCGAAGGATGCGCTTGAAGGTCATTTTGTGAACACGAGCCGGGAGGCGTTCCGGATCGCGCACGATGTGAGCGCGTATTCGCTTGTGGCGCTGGCACGGAGCGCAGCGCCGTTGATGACCGAGGGGGGGAGCATCATCGGGATGTCCTACTACGGAGCTGAGAAGGTGGTGCCGCACTACAACGTGATGGGCGTGGCGAAGGCCTCCCTTGAGGCATGCACGCGCTATCTGGCCTACGATCTTGGCACGAAGCAGATCCGGGTGAACTGCATCAGCGCCGGGCCGATGAACACTTTGGCGGCGCGTGGGATTTCGGGGTTTAGTGACATGATCAAGACCTACGAGGCGCGGTCGCCGCTGAAGCGGAACCTGCTGCCGGAGGAGCTTGGGGCGACCGGGTTGTTTCTGGCGTCGGATGGTGCGGCGGCGATCACCGGGCAGGTGATATACGTGGATTGCGGCTACCAGATCATGGGGATGTAATTGGGGGGCGTTCGGCGTGTGCCGCTCGGCCGGGAATATTTGGTGGAGACAAATAACTTTTGACCGGGGCGCGCAAGGCTCTAACTTTGAAGCAGATGAAACATTACGGAAAAGCCAGAAAGGCGGCCTACAGGCTGATTCTCATTTCGCTGATTCTTGTCGGGCTTTTGCTTGGCCTTGGATTTTTCGCGGCGATTGTGGGCAGCTTCCTTGTTGCGATCACGCCGGTGCTGATTGTCGTGTGGGTGTTGTTCGGGGTGTTCACCCTCTATTTTTTCCGCGATCCGGAGGCACAGGCCCCCGTGGGGAGCCGCCTTGTGGTGGCGCCGGCCCATGGCAAGGTGGATGTAATCGACATGGTGAACGAGCCAAGGTTCATGGGTGGGGAGTGCCAGAGGGTTTCTATTTTTCTCTCGGTTTTCGATGTTCATGTGCAGAACGCGCCTGTGAGCGGCCGGATCGCCTTTTACAAATACACCACGGGGCAGTTTTTGAATGCGCTGCGGACCGATTCGGCACAGCACAACGAGAATGTGCTGCTGGGGTTTCAATGTCTGGATCCAGCAGGGGCGAAGATGGCTGTGCGTTTGATCGCCGGTTTGATTGCTCGGCGGATCGTTCCGTTTGTGCAGGAGGGGGATGATGTGGCGCGCGGCGAGCGGGTGAGCCTGATCCAATTTGGCTCGCGTGCGGATGTTTACCTGCCCGCAAACGCCAAGATCAAGGTGAAGCTGAACGAGCGGGTGGTGGGTGGTGTGACTGTGCTGGCGGAATTTGACGCCGCCTGAACCCTGGACTTACTGGCGCCATGCAACCTGCAGCCCCAAAAAGTCCGGCCCCGAATGGTGATGCCGAGCCGAAGCTGAAGATTTATTTCCTGCCGAACCTGCTGACCGCAGGGAATCTTTTCTGCGGCTTTGTCGCACTGACGAAGATTGTGGAGGCGGATCTGGCGAGTGGAAATTACCACGCCATCAAGATTGCGCTGGGGTTCATTCTACTGGCCTGTATTTTTGACCTGTTCGACGGGCGGGTGGCGCGGATGGGCGGTGTGGAGAGTCCTTTTGGCCGGGAGTTTGATTCCCTGGCGGATCTGGTTTCCTTTGGAGTGGCACCCGCGTTTCTGGTGCACCGGGTGGTGCTCGGCGATGTGTTTGAGGGGCACGCGGAGTGGGGATGGTTCATCGCATCGATTTACCTGCTATGCGGCGCATTCCGTCTGGCGCGGTTCAACTGTCTTGCGGCGCTGGCCGGGAGCGGGGGCGGGAAGGAATTTCTGGGCTTTCCGATCCCATCCGCAGCGGGACTTGTGGCATCGCTGACCCTGCTGATCATCCAGTTGAACGAGCATGAGAAGAGCCTGGGCGCCTGGAAATACCTGCTGGTAGCGGTGCTGCTGTTCCTCTCGGCGATGATGGTGAGCACCGTCAAGTATCCCACCTTCAAGAGCCTTGGTTTGCGATCCACCAGCACGTTCATCAAGGCGATCGGGATGGCGCTGTTTCTGGGGCTGGTGCTGGTGCTGCAGGAGCGGATTTTATTCTACGTGCTGCCGGCCCTGTTCACGATCTACCTCCTCTACGGGTTTGTGCGGCCGCGAATTTCGCGCCGGGTGCGCCTCGAAATTGAGGAAGAGTCGGAGGAGGATGAGGAGTCCGGCGGGCAGGGTGGGCAACGACAAGACTAGGCCATGTATGACCTGCCGCCCATTGTCCTGGCCGGGCTCACCGGGTTGATCAGCGGCTTCCTGTTGTCCATTCCCGTGGGCCCGGTGAACGTGACAATCCTGAACGAGGGTGCGAGGCGGGGCTTCAAGTGGGCGGCCATGATCGGGCTGGGGGCGACGGTGATGGAGGTGATCTACTGCTTCATCGCATTCACGGGATTCGCCTCATTTTTCACAAAGGGGTATGTGAAGGCGGTGATGGAACTTGCCAGCTTTGTGTTCATGCTGTTTCTCGGGCTGAAATTCATTCTCTCCAAATCGGTGGCTGAACCGATCCATCTCAGTGCTGCTGCGGACAAGATCGAGGAACGGATTGAGGAGCGGTTCAAGCCGCATTCGGCATTCATGACCGGGTTTGTGCGGGTGCTGGGGAATGTGGGGGTGCTGGTTTTCTGGGTGATCCTGGCGGCCAATTTCATTTCGCGGGAATGGGTGACACCTGATTGGACAGGCAAACTGGCCTGTGTGGGAGGGGTGGCATTGAGCGTGGGGATCTGGTTTCTGGGCCTGAGCTACGTCGTCTCGCTTGGACATGGGAAGTTCAAGGAGAGCACACTGCTGAAGATGGAGCAGATTTCCGGGGTTGGGCTTCTTTTGCTGGCCTTCGTGCATGGGGCGACCATCGTATGGCAGATGACCCACCACAAACTCTAGCCCGGAATGAGCCCCCCCACCCGTAGCGCATTCTGGTTTGCCTCCGAGGCCGGGGAGAGCGCATGGAACATGGCGATGGATGAAGCCCTGCTGGGGGAGGCTTTGAAACGGGGCGGGCCGATTTTGAGGTTTTATGGATGGAGGGATGGGGGGGCCAGTTTTGGATATTTTCAACGACACGCCGAGGTGGCCTCCACCACTCCCCTTCGCCCCCTGATCCGCCGCCCGACCGGTGGCGGAATAGTTCCCCACGAACGCGACTGGACCTACAGTCTGGTTTTTCCCGCAACCGATCCCTGGTATGGGTTGAGGGCTGTGGAAAGTTACCGGAGGGTGCATGAATGGGTGCGGCACTCCTTTGCATCCATGGGGGTGGTGGCGGAACTTGCGCCAAGCGCCCGCAAGACCGTGTTCGGCCAGTGTTTTGAGGGGTGGGAGCAGCATGATGTTGTCTGGAACGGGAGGAAGGTGGCGGGTGCGGCGCAGCGCCGGAAGCGTGAGGGGTTGTTGATCCAGGGATCGATCCAGCCGCCGCCGTTGCAGCTGGAACGGGGCCGTTGGGAGCGGTCATTTCTGGAGGCGGGCACCGCTTTGGAATGCCTGGTCTGGCGCGAGCCGGGGAATCTCGATCCGCTCCTTGAGGCGGCCGGGCGGTTGGCAGAGGAGAAATACCGGTGCGCCGCCTACACAGAGGGTGCGGCGGGATTTGGCAGGAAATGCAGGCCCGGGGTCCCTATTGATGGTGCCGGGGATGGCGCGGGTTTGTGCAGACTTTGAAATCGGGAAATGGTCATTTGAACTCAACAGATCACAATCCATGAAAAAACTTTTCTCAACAGGCAGCCTTGTGTTCCTGCTGGTGGCGGGTGCCGCAGCGGCGGATGTGGTGTGGATGGACACCCTGGACCTTTCACTGATGCGCCAGGGGTGGGGTTCGGCACAGACGAACCGGGCCATGCGGGGCGGGCCCCTGAAGCTCGCGGGCAAGGAATATGAGCGGGGGGTGGGGACCCATGCCACCAGCACGTTCTGGATTGATCTCTCCAGCGGTGCCGAGAACTTTCTCGCCACGGTGGGGGTGGACGAGGCAGCGAATGGCCCGGCCACGGTGGTGTTCCGGGTCACGGTGGATGGGCATAAGAAGTTCGACTCGGGGGTGATGAAAACGGGCACCCCGCCGAAAAGTGTGGATGTGGATTTGAAGGGTGCGAAGACCCTGCTGCTCCAGGTGCTGGACGGGGGGGACGGGGTGGGATTTGACCATGCGGACTGGGCCGAGGCGCGGATCATGACCAGTGGCCGCGCACCGGTGGCTGTCGCCGTTCCGGTGGAGGAAAAAGTGGTCCTCACGCCGAAACCCGGGCCGCAGCCCCGTCTTAACGGACCGACGATTTACGGCTGCCGTCCCGGCAATCCGTTCCTCTACCGCATTCCGGCGCAGGGGGTGCGCCCGATGAAATTCACCCTCTCCGGGCTTCCCGCCGGGCTGAAGGTGGATGAGAGAACAGGGGTCATTTCCGGGAAGAACCCCTCTACTGGAACCTACACAGTGACGATCCGGGCGAAGAACAGCCATGGCACGGACACACGAACCCTTCGGATCGTCTCCGGGGAAACCCTTTCGCTGACACCCTCGATGGGTTGGAACCACTGGTATGCACATTACGACAGGGTGACGGACCAGATGATGCGGGAGGCGGCGGATCTAATGATTTCGAGCGGGATGGCGGATGTGGGCTACAGCTACGTGAACATTGATGACTGCTGGATGAACGCCCCCAAGCACGGGGATCAAAAGCGGGTCGGGCCGCTGCGGGATGACCAGGGTAGGATCATTCCCAACCAATATTTTCCGGACATGAGGGGCCTCGCCGATTACATCCATGGGAAGGGATTGAAGGCGGGGCTTTACACATCCCCGGGGACGCTGACCTGCGGTGGATTCGGCGGGGCATACCAGCATGAGGCCATCGATGCGCGAACTTTTGCAGAGTGGGGCTTTGACTTTTTGAAGTATGACTGGTGCTCCTACGGGCACATTGCCGAGGGTGGAGATCCGAAGGCGACGAATATTCCCACGTGGGGCAAGGGGGCACCGACACTTGAGGGGTATCAATACCCCTACCGGCTGATGGGCGGCCTGCTCCGGCAGCAACCCCGGGACATACTGCTCAACCATTGCCAGTATGGCATGGGGGATGTCTGGGAGTGGGGTGCGGCAGTGGGCGGACAATCGTGGCGCACAGCGGGGGACCTGGGATTTGAGCTGGACCGGATTTTTGATGTGGCACTGAAGAACTCGGAGCACCGGGCCTGGTCCGGGCCCGGTTCCTGGAACGACCCGGATTACATCCAGATCGGGTGGATTGGCAATGCCCGGGGCGGGGGCCTGCCGGAGCCGTGCCCGCTGACCGGGAACGAGCAATATGCCTACATGTCGCTTTGGGCGTTGATGGCCTCCCCGATTTTCTTCAGCGGCGACATGACGCATCTGGACGAGTTCACATTGAACGTGCTTTGCAATCCGGAGGTGATCGAGGTGAATCAGGATGCTCTTGGCCAGTGCGGTTCCGTCTCGCACATCAATGAGCAGTTGTTTGTGATGGTCAAGGATCTGGAGGATGGGGGCAAGGCGGTCGGTTTGTTCAACCGGGGCGACTTCCCGTCGGAGGTGCGGGCGAGCTGGAGCCTGGTGGGCTGCAGCGGGTCGCAGGTGGTGCGCGATCTTTGGCGGCAGAAAAACCTTGGAACCTTCGAGACTGAATTCAAAGCCACGGTGCCCCGGCACGGGGTGGCGCTGGTGAAGATCCAGCCCGCAACGGCTGGCACGGCGAAGCGCCGGTGAGGCGCAGCATTTTTACACAACCATGAGAAAAGTCATCGTCACCACCACGATCAATCCTCCGACGGAAGCCATTTTGGGCTTCCAGGCGTTGAAGGATTGGGAGCTGGTGGTTATTGGGGATCGCAAGACGCCGAAGGATTATCGCCTGGAGCGGGGGGTGTATGTGGGACCGGAGGAGCAGGAGCGTTATGATCCAGCCCTTTCGGATGCGATCGGCTGGAACTGCACCTCCCGGCGAAGCTTCGGGTTTCTGTGGGCGCGGGACATGGGGGCGGACATTGTGGCGGTGGTGGATGATGACAACATCCCCCTGCCCGGTTGGGGTGAGAATCTCCTGGTGGGACAGGAAGCCACGGTAAAGTGGCACGAGACGGATCTTCCGGCATTCGACCCCGTGGGTGCCACGAATTATCCGCATCTCTGGCACCGGGGGTATCCCCTGCAGTTGCTGCCGAAGCGGCGTTACGACCGGGTGAGCGAGCGGAAGGTGAGGGTGAACATCCAGGCCGATTTCTGGAATGGGGATCCGGATATTGACGCCCTGTGCAGGCTGGAGCATGCGCCCGAGTGCACGTTTGAGACGGGGTGTTTCCCGCTGGCGGCGAACAGGATGGGACCGTTCAACTCCCAGAACACCTTCATGGAGGCTTCCGTCCTGGGGGATTATTTCATGTTCCCCGGCACGGGGCGGATGGAGGACATTTGGGCCTCCTATTACGTCCAGGGGAAGGGGCACCGGGTGGTGTGGAACAAGGCATCCGTTTATCAAAAGCGGAACGAGCATGACCTCATCCGGGACATGCGGATGGAATACCTTGGCTACGAGAACGCCCTCCAGCTGGTGGAGAGCACGCAGAAGGAGGCGGATTCGATCGCTACGTTCCTGCCGGGACGCGCCTGGTGGGCATTTCAGCTATACCGTCGGCATTTTGACCGGAAGCAACCCGCCTGAATGAGCTCCGATTGCGCGGTAGTTCTTGACCGGGAGTCGAAAAATGAATTTTATCCACGTGGCCAAAGTCTGAATGATGGCCTAACTGACGCCTGTAAAACAAATTAATCATACATGAAAGCAATCATCGGAAAAAAAGCATCCCTGCTGCTGTGCGGTTTGATCGCTCTGGGCGTTGGCCTGGTAGAG
This sequence comes from uncultured Verrucomicrobia subdivision 3 bacterium, assembly GCA_903913865.1. GTDB lineage: Bacteria > Verrucomicrobiota > Verrucomicrobiia > Limisphaerales > UBA8199 > UBA693. The sequence continues at coordinate 6,689 of CAIWMU010000212.1, read as the reverse complement.
CCCGCCTCCGCAGCCCCCAAGAAGGTCCTTGTGGTGACCACCACCACCGGATTCCGTCACAGTTCCATTCCCACCGCCGAGCAGGTTCTGGGGGAGTTGTCGGCCAAGAGCAAGGCCTTCACCGTTGAATATGCCCGGGTTTCCCCCGAGGATGCACAATACAAGGGAGCGGATGGCAAGCAGGACAAGGCCAAGGTGGAAGCAGCCATCAAGGCAGTTCTCGCCGAGAAGATGAGCCCGGCGGCGCTCAAGACCTATGACGCCATCATTTTTGCGAACACCACCGGGGATCTTCCGCTTCCCGACCCCCAGGCCTTCATGGATTGGATCAAGTCCGGCAAGGGCTTTGTGGGGATGCACGCCGCGTCGGATACCTTTCACGGGTTCGCCCCCTACATCGAGATGATCGGTGCGGAGTTCAAGACCCACGGGCCTCAGGTTTCCGTGGACATGCAGAACCAGGAACCCCAGTGCCCCGCCTGCCAGCATCTGGGGGCGAATTGGGAGGTGTATGACGAGATTTACCAGTTCAAGAGCTATGACCAGACGAAGGTCCACGGCCTGCTCTCGCTGGACAAGCATCCGAACGACAAGACACCGGGACACTATCCGATCTCCTGGGTCAAATCCTACGGCAAGGGGCGGGTTTTCTACACCTCGCTCGGCCACCGTGAGGATATTTGGACGCCGAACACCCCGGTCGGGTTTGAGCGCAAGAACTCCAAGGAGAAGGCTGAAGCCTATCAGAAGCACATCCTGAGCGGGATCAAATGGGCGCTGGGCCTGGAGAAATGGAAGCTGAAGGGGCTTGACTAGGGCCTGTTTTCTGTGGGGTGGCGGGAGCGCATAAAGCTTGAACATTCCACTGACACTCCACAATATTAACCGATGCCCGCTCCGGCGGCTGATTACAGATCTTTATGAACGAAAACGAATTGAATTCAACCAGCTATAACCGCAGGGACTTTATCCGGGGCGGATCGATGGCCACCATGATGGCCCTTATGGGTGGTGTGGACCTGTTTGCACAGACGAACGCGGCAGCTCCCGGTGGCGCGCCGAAGCCGGGGATCAAGGTCAAGGTGGCGGTGATCGGGCTCGGTGCCTGGGGCCGCGACATCCTGAAGACGCTCGTCCGCCTGCCGATCGCGGAAGTGGTGGCGATTTGTGACAAGTATGCCCCCTCGGTGAAGAAGGCCTCTGCGGACGCTCCTGCGGCTGAGCAGGTTGAAGACTACAAGAAGATCCTCGAGAACAAGGAGATCAAGGCGGTTGTGATTTCGACACCGACCCACCTGCACAAGGACCTCGTGATCGAGGCGCTCAAGGCGGGCAAGCACGTTTACTGTGAGGCGCCTATGGCGAACACGGTGGAGGATGCGAGGGCGATCGCGGCAGCCGCGAAGGATGCGCCCCATCTGGCCTTCCAGCCCGGGTTGCAGTTGCGGTCCGATCCCCAGCGCCATTTCCTGGTGCCGTTCATTCGTTCCGGGGCACTCGGTCCCTGGGTGATGGCCCGGGCGCAATCCAACAAGAAGCAGGCCTGGCGCACCAGCTCCCCCAAGCCGGAGCGGGAAAAGGAATTGAACTGGCGGCTGGAGTCCGAATTCTCGCTGGGTCTCGTGGGTGAGCTGGGCTGCCAGCAGTTGGATCAGGCCGCGTGGTTCCTGAATGCCAAACCCCGGGCTGTCGAGGGAAGCGGCAACATCTGCGTCTGGAAGGAGGACGGGCGGGATGTGGCGGATACCGTGCAGGCCACCATTCACTATTCGAACGGTGTTTTTCTGACCTATTCCGCAACGCTCGGGAATTCCTTTGATGGAGACTACGAGGTGTTTTACGGACGGGACTCGGCCGTGATGCTGCGCGGCAGCAACGCCTGGCTGTTCAAGGAGGTGGATTCCCCGCTGCTGGGCTGGGAGGTTTACACCAAGAAAGAGACATTCTACAAGGAGACAGGGATCGTCCTGAAGGCCGGTGCGAGCAAATCGGCCGACCAGGGGGCATCCGGAATCCCCGAGGAACCGTTCACCAACACCCCCCTCTCCTACGCACTGGGCAACTTCCTCCGGAACGCCTTTGACATCGCCACCGCAGCGGATGATTTCAAGTCGAGCTTCGGGGATGATGACAAGGAGGCCCTGAAGGACCACCTGATGAAGGTGCGTCGCCAACCGGCCGCAGGTTATCAGGAGGGACTTCTGGCCACCATCACCGCCATCAAAGCTGCCGAGGCGGTCAGGACCGGCAAGCGGGTGGAGATCCCCGCCGAGCTGTTCACCGTTTGAATCGGCCGCACCTTTTTGACGTCGAATAACCAATAACTCTGTAATTCCAAATTGAACATGAAAAGAAAGACACTGATTGCGGCGCAGATCATCGCCGCGCTGGCGATGACCCTTCCGTTGGGCGCGGCTGAAAAGCTGGGCGCCAAGCCCGGAAGCAAGATGCGTCTCGAGGGAACCTCGAACATCCACGACTGGCAGGTGGAAGGCAAATTGATCGGCGGCTATCTGGAAGTGGATGAAAACTTCCCGCTGGAGCCGGGCAAGGAAGCCAAACCGGGCAAGGTCGTGGTGAAGGGCGAGATCTTCGTCCCCATCCGCTCCATGTCCAGCCTCGAGAAGGATGGCCGCCCCTACAGCACGAAGATGGACGACATCATGTACGAGAAGCTGCTTGAGACCACCAACAAGCGGATCACCTTCTACCCCACGGAACTGGTTCTGAAGGAAGCGGCCAAGGACAAGACCTCCCCCTACGTCTATGACGCCAAGGGCAACCTGGCGGTCGCCGGTGTGACGAACGAGGTTTCGTTCGCGGTCAACGTCGTTCCGCAGGGCGGGGATGACAGGAAGATTAAGATCAGCGGCACCACGAGTGTCAAGATGAGCGCGTTCAAGATCGAGGCACCCGCGCCGAAAATTGCGATGGGCATGATCAAGACCGGTGACGATGTGAAGCTGATTTTTGACTGGGTCATCGGGCCGCCCAAGAAGACAGCCCAGTAACGCTCCATTCAGGAGATTCTTTTGCGAAAGGCCGATCCTTGAGTGGGTCGGCCTTCTTTATGATTAAATGCGTCCAGATCACAGGATCATCATCGGAGGTGCCCCCGTGCTGAACAGGCAGCCCTTGGGATGGTTGGGTCTTCTGGTGGTGTGGGGCCTGCTCCTGCTGGTGGCGTGCGGGGTTGCGGAAGGCTCGACAAATGTTCCAGCCAACCAGCGTGTCCATTCGAGGTTTGTCGCCCGTTCCTGGCAGGTGGAGGATGGCCTCCCGCACAATGCCATCAACGCCATTCTTCAAACGAGGGATGGCTACCTGTGGATTGCCACGAATGACGGGCTCGCGCGGTTCGACGGGGTGCGGTTCACGGTGTTCAGGCTGCAGGAGGGTCTGCCGAGCCTGGAGGTGCAGACGCTTTTGGAGGATGCGGAGGGGGCGCTTTGGATTGGGACCAGCCAGGGGTTGTGCCGGTTGCGCCAGGGGAGGATCGAGACCTGGACGACCCGTGACGGGCTTGCGGGAAACGACATCACGACGCTGGCCCAGGAAAAGACCGGGGCCATCTGGATCGGAACGGTGACCGGCATCAGTATCTGGAAGGAGGGCCGGATCGAGACGCTGGGGCAGTCGCAGGGATTGGCGGACAAGCGGGTGCGGGTGATGATGGCCGATGCGGATGGCGGGGTATGGGTTTCGATGTTCTACCAGGGCTTGATCAAGTGGGAGGGGGGACGGTTTTTGAACATGGTCCGGCCTCCGGGCCTTTCGCAGGCCCAGCCCCTCTGCCTCATGCAGGATCGTCGGGGGGATGTCTGGGCCGGACTTGCCCGGGGTGTGGTGCTCCGCTTTGCACATGGGCAGTGGCGGCAATACAACGGCGAACAGGGACTGCCCCCCAACAACATTCTGGATCTGGTGGAGGGTGCTGATGGAACCATCTGGGCGGCGACGGGAAATTCCGGCCTCTTTGGACTCGCAGGGGGGGGTGGCGGGGATGCCTGGAAACGGGCCGATTTTGACGGGGATGCGGTCAACACGCTATGGGCGGATCGGGAGGAAAATGTGTGGGTGGGAACCCGGGCGAGGGGATTGACCCGGCTGAAGCCGAACAAGGTTTCGGTGGTGCGAATCCTGGAGGGCGGGGTTGAGGCGGTCCCCCGGACCCTGGCGGAGGCGGAGGATGGGACCTTGTGGGCCGGGACCACGAGCCAGGGGTTGTTCCGGATCCGGGCCGGGGAGGCGGAGCCATTCCTGGATGAGCCGCCTGTTTTGGCGTATCCCTACGTCAGCGCCGTGCTTGCCACGAGCGATGGGAGTGTCTGGTGGGGTGCGGGGCCGGCCCTTTTCCAATGGAAGGGCGGCGCCGTGCAGTCCGCATACACGAACGAATACAAGGGTTGGCTGCGGGAGGACCGGATCCGGGTCCTCTGCGAGGATTCCCGGGAGGGTTTGTGGCTGGGGACACAAAACGGGCAGATTGCGGTGCTGCGGCAGGGGAGTTTCACGGTGTTGAGCAATGCCCAGACGGCAACACCGGTCACAGCGCTGCTCCAGGAAGAGGATGGCGGCCTGCTTGTGGGCAGCTATGGGGGGGGGCTGGCGCGCATCCAGGATGGGAGGAGGATTCCGGTGGCCTGGAAGCAGGCAGCCGGTTCCGGGGCGGCCCCGCCTGCAGTGGGCAGGGCCGTGCCGGGGGTGGAACCGCGCGGGCTCTTTGTTTTGGCCCTCCACCGGGACAGGGACGGGGTGTTGTGGATCGGGACGGAGGGGGCCGGATTGTGCCGTCTGGAGCGGGGCGAAATGACTGCCGTGAGCAGCCGCAACGGCCTGATCAATGACACGATCGCCCAGATCGTGGAGGACGATGCGGGAAACCTGTGGCTCGGTTCATACAGGGGGATCCTGCGCGTCGGCAAGCGGGAATTGGGGGATTTTGCCGCCGGGCGGACCACGTTCGTCCATCCGTTGATTTTGAACCGGTCGGACGGTCTTCCCTCGGACCAGACGATGCGCGGATTCAACGCCGGATTGAAGACACGGAGCGGGCAACTGGCCTTCTCGACGGACCGTGGGGTGGCCATTATTGACCCCGGGCAGGAATGGACCACGATGGCGCCTCCTATTGCGCGGCTGGAGGATGTGGTTGTGGATGGGGTGGGACGGGGCGCGGAGGTCCATTCCGTAATCGATGCCGGTGGGGTGGTTGTGATTCCGCCTGGCAAGAGGCGTGTGGAATTCCATTACACCGGGTTGAGCCTGAGCGCGCCGGAGAGCGTGAGATTCCGGTGGCAGCTTGAGGGGGTGGATGGAGGCTGGATTGAGGCGGGGCAAGGGCGGGTTGCGGCCTGTTCACTGCTGCCACCGGGGAGCTACCGGTTCCTGGTGACGGCCTGTGACAACTCCGGGGTTTGGAGCGAGCAACCGGCGGTTTTGCGGGTGCGGGTGGAGCCGTTCTTCTGGGAGGTCTGGTGGTTCCGGCTGCCGCTGGCGGTCGGGATGGTTGCCTTGTTTGTGGCCGTGGTGCGCTACCTATCCATCCGCCGGCTGCGTCTGCGCCTCGCACGGCTTGAGCAGGAATCGGCGGTGCAGAAGGACCGGGCCCGCATCGCGAAGGATTTGCACGACGACCTGGGGGCGCACCTCAGCCAGATCGCCGCCCTGAGCGAACTGGCGCAGACCGATTATGCCGAGCCGGCACAGGCCCGGGGGCACCTGGATCTGATCTTTCGCACTGCCCGCTCCGCAGCGCGGTCCCTGGATGAGATTGTCTGGGCGGTGAATCCACGCAACGACAGCCTGGACCGCTTTGCGGGACATCTATGCACCTACGCACCCGATTTCCTGCGCGCCGCCGGGATCCGGTGCCAGCTGGATGTCCCCATGGATATTCCGTCCATCCTCCTTCCGGCGAAGATCCGGCATCACCTCTACCTCGGGTTCAAGGAGGGCCTGCACAACGTGGTCAAGCATGCCGGCTGCACGGAGGTCTGGGTGCGGCTGTCTGTGACCGACCAGGAATTGGCCCTGATCATCGAGGACAATGGGCGCGGGTTTGATGGGGCGCGGGAACGGGTGGGGGATGAGGATGGATTGGGCAACCTGCGCCAGCGGATGAGCGAGATCGGCGGGGTGTTTGAACACCGGAGCAGGCCGGGCCAAGGAACACAACTGCGCCTCGTGGCCCCGATGTCGGGCAGGACGCTGACCTCCTGACGGGGGGAAATACCTCGCGCAGAGAGGCGGAGACGCGGAGGGGGGCGTAATTTCGAATCAAAAATTAAGAATTAAGAATTGGGGAGGGAGTGGGGCGTGGGGTTGTTGTGGGGGGTAGCGGCAGTGGTTGTGTGTCGAGTGTGGTGCGCGGAGATGCCAAACCTGAGCACCAACGGTGCGGACCATACCAGCCTGGGTCGAAGGCCCAGGAAACGCAGCATCAAAACGGTTCGAGGGCTGAAGGCCCGATCCATCTGTCCTGGCCAGGGAAACCGGAAATGAACCCGGGCCTTCAGCCCTCCATCCATTCCGGTGCCCAAATCCTATGGCGTTGCCATAGGCTGGGTGCGTCTGGGAGCGCACTTGAACAGGAGGGTGGAAGTCCCTCTTTAGCGGTGCTTCCCGCTAATAACTGAAAGTAACTGCAGGTCAGTGATGGCTTGTGGAGAGCAACTGGAAGTGAACGG
>CAIWMU010000211.1 GCA_903913865.1 uncultured Verrucomicrobia subdivision 3 bacterium | reverse complement strand
TCCAACAGGGGTGAATCCTTGCTATAGAATTTCGCGACCGTAAACGTGTATCGCCCTGCGGACGGACGCGGCTTGCCTTCCGTAAGCCAGGCAGGGATCTCCTTCAAGATGTCCTCCTTCCACGCGTTCTTCTCCCAGACGCAGTCTTCCGGTTCCTGCTCGTCGCCTATGAATCTGTTTGGCCAGAGATTAGTAACACGCACTTCCAGTTTATTGCTGCCGGCACGCAGAACTTTAGTAACCTCCACGCGGAACGGGGGTTTCCATTCAATGCCAAGGCTCTGCCCGTTCAACCGGATTTCCGCAAGATTCTTTACTGCGCCAAGATCGAGAAACAGCCGTGCGCCCCTGTCCAAGTTCGGCGCGGTGAATTCTTTTTCGTAAATCGCCGTGCCTGAAAAATAGCGTATGCCGGCCTCATTGCGTTGGGTCCAGTCAACAAGCGTATCAAACGTCACCGGGCCTGGTCCGCCCCAGCGGGGATCGAATTGCACCTTCCACGCACCAGTCAGGGTCTGAACCGGCTTGAAATCATCCCAGTTCTTTCCGCCTTTCGCAGCCTGCGCCGGTTTTTTAAACACGACAAACACCGAACCCCGTGAATCAAATTTGATCGGAAGCCTCGTCAAACCGTCAGCGCTGTTGTAATTGCCGGCATCCCGGATTTCACCGGTAACCGCATCCCACAACTCCGGCTGTTTTCCGGCAACACGAAAACTGCACTCCACCACGCTCTCGGCGTCTTGCTGGCTGGAGACAAAATACACCTCAGCTTCCCCGATCCGCCGGTGAATCCACTTAACATTCTTCGCTTGAGCCTGAAAATCAGGCTGAACCTTCAAGTCCGCCAGCACCTGGTCCAAAGTCTTTTGGGAAATGACTCGACCTGAATCCCAGAGTTCACTGGCAACCCGTTTCACCTCCTCATCACAGGCCGGATAATCCTGCAGGCTTGGCGAGGCCAACGGTTTCGGTCCGACAACAGTCGCACCGGCCTGAACGAGGTCCCGGATCTTGCGGGCTACGGCTGGACTCATAACCGTACGGTTCGGCAGGGCGAGCACCCGGTAACTCATGCCTGAAGGCAGGGTCAAGCGCCCGTCAACCACGGTCATGGCCTTCAGGAACAACTCCTCGCCACACTCATCCCAATCGTACCCGGGTACGTCACCGATCAATTTCGCACCGCCTCCTGCACTCAGGTAACAGATGTCGCCAACGAACATCCCCTGCTGAAGAAGTTCCTGGCAACGCGACAGGTAGGTGGTCCAGGCCGTCGCCATATCCCACCAGGTCTGGACGCGTCCGAATTGGGTGCCAACGGCGCCCATCGTCATGCCCGGACTGACATTCGTCCAGGGCTGGTGGGCGGTGGTGTGCAGGATGAATTGATTCACACCCTGACAGAAGGCACGGTCACCCAGGGTTTTCAAGGCGTAGGGATCCTGCTGCCATTTGGCTTGTATCCCCGTGCAAGTGAACGATTCCGCGCCAACAATCCGGCGACCCGCCGTATGCGCACTGGAAGCAACCGGCTTCAAAGTTTCCCACCCCCACGTAGCGGGTGATATCCAGAATTCCCCGACCGGCTCGTCAGCCTTCGTTCCACAGGTGACCGTGTCGAATGGCCCCGGAATCCCATAGGGCTCAATCTGAAGTTTCAGGCCGGGATAGGCGTGCACCCGTTCCGCCATGTATCCATAGTAGTTATCGGCAAACAATTCGGCAATGGTTCGCGTCCAATCGTATTTGAAACGTTCCGTCAGGGCCTCGTCTTGCACCGTACGTTTCGTGGCCGTCACCAGCCAGGGCACCGGATCGTAACCACGGCGCTTCTTGAATTCGGAACGAAAACTGATGGACCAGTCCTGATTGCCCTTTTCGTAGCTATCAATAAGTACATTTTGAAGCGCCTTCCCGCCGGCAGGGCCTGCATTTTCGAGAACTTTCGCAATGTAGTTGTCGAAATGCGCGTTCACACCTTGACGGTCAAGCTTGTCGCACTCCAGACCCTTCGCGCCGGACGGCGCGGGAGAGGGTCCAATGCCGTTAGAAGTGTGCCCGAACCGCAGCAGTGTCCATTTACCGGCGGGCGCATCCCAGGTCAGCTTGCCGGTGGAATCCATATTAGTGGTCAGATCAATGATTGCGGATACGGCAACATTGCTCTGATCTGGAATGGCTAGCACTGCTATATCCTGGTAATAACTCGGCTTCGCATCCTTTTTGATCTTAATAAGTATGTCCTCGAACTTGCCAGGCCCACTGAAGGACTGCTCACTCCACACTAGTTTCTGCATGGATTTATCGGGGGTGATCCAAGGCCCGCCGCTGGAAGACCAGCCGGGACCGTTATGGAAACCGAGTTCGAGTCCGAGCCGGTCGGCCTCAGTCGCCGCAAAGCGCATCAGTCTCCACCACTCCTCACTGCCAAACTTCACCGGTGGATCGAAAGGCAGCAGACCCACATGAAAGATGAACGCCCCCCCCAGCCCGGCCTTCTTCATCGCTTCAAGGTCAGCGGTGATTCCTTGCTGGCTGATACAGCCATTCATCCAATGCCACCAGGTCTTCGGCTTTGCCGAGTCAGGCGGATTCAGAAAGTTTTCCTCGAGCGAAGGCGACGAAACCCCGCCTGCAATGGTTGATACACTCTGATCGGCAAAGCAACCAACCAGCAACAACATCGTTAACATGCACGTGATCTTGAACATAGTATTCACTTTTTATTTAATTATTTACGTATTTAGTTTCTGTTTGTTTTTTTTCTTAAAAATCCGTGCTGAAAGGCAAGGCCGGCAAGCCGTCCTTGTTGAACAAGTTCGCCCATGTGTTCAATGTATACTGGGAAACCCACGCATATCGGACTGCGACAGGCTTAGGAACCTTATCGCTCGACACGACAATGGTCTGAATGGAGCCGTTCTTCTGCAGACTGTCGGCAAACAGTGCGGTACATGCCTTCACCGCATCCGGTGGAATTTTGGCGTCATCAAAATACAGTTGATCGGGTCGGCAATTAGTAACCAGCACAAGGGTGCGCTGACCAAACTCCGCATTGAAGTTGGGATATTTGCTCGCGTATAGCTGCTGCGGATCCAATCCCTCCCACCATAGACCCTTATCATCCGCCTTGGTCAAGTTGCCATCATACGGAACGCCTTTCAGCGAAAGGAGTTTATCCTCGGCGGCAACTGCGCCCCGGATTTGATAAGCCTCATCATTACCGATCCATTGCGCCTGCCAATCGGTAGGCTGGAGCAAGCCCATGGTCCAGCTTGCCGGTTGGCTCCATGCGCCGGGTTTACCATCCTGATCCCAGATGCGGACTTTCCAATAACACGCAGCGCCGGAGTTGAGGGACTGGCCGTTATATACAATCTGGTTCTGCTGGTCGGAGGCGACCTTGCCGCTATCCCAACGGTCCCCCTGGTCCTTGGCTAATATTTCCGAGGTCGAGGCGACGAGGACTTGA
>CAIWMU010000210.1 GCA_903913865.1 uncultured Verrucomicrobia subdivision 3 bacterium | reverse complement strand
TGTGGGCCAGATTCTTCCAGTCGGTCGGAAAGAAGGTAAGTAGGAGATCCCAATCCTCTTCGGACGCGTTGATCGTTTCCATCCTGTGACCATACACGACCAACCTCAGAAGTCAACGCAAACAAGTTAGCGCTTATGGGGTACAGCCCCAGGAATTCGGACATTGAAACGATTCAAGGGCTGAAGGCCCGACATGCTCTGGTTTGTCCGGAATTCGCCGGATATATCGGGCCTACAGCCCTCCTGTTCCACCTCTACCTCCTCATCCCAGGCCGATGGCCTGGGCTTTCTCATTCTGCGCCGTTGGCGCGGCGGGAAAATGGGGCTTGGTGCCTCCCTGGCGCGGCAAATCGGCATACGCCCGTCGGCCAGGAAGTGCCACCCCCGGCAAATCGGTCACCCCACCACCACCATCGCCTCCCCCCATCTGCGTCATCTTCGGGTGAATCTCCCCCCCCTCGAGGCAAATCGGTCAACGCCCCCCCAATTCTTAATTCCTAATTCTTAATTCTTAATTCCTTCCCCCCTTGAACGCGCTGACCACCGGCACACCCTCCAAGGGTCTGAGCGGTTGCACCCCCAGAAGCCACAGCGCTGTGGCCGCGACGTCGCTATTGTGCACGGACTCCGGGATGCTGAAGTGCTTTTTGACCCCCTGCCCTGAGGCGATCCACGGGATGATCATGTCCTGCGGAGTCCCCTTGCTATGCCCCTTGCCGTGACCGCCATGGTCGGCGCTGATCAAAATCACGCTTCGCTTCGCGATCCCGGCCCGGCGCACGGCTTTCAGGATCACTTCCACGGCGGCATCCGTTTCGGCAAAGGCTTTACGCTCCTCCGATGATTCCCAGCCGAAAGCGTGACCCACGGTGTCCGGATCCGCCAGGTGGATGAAGCACAGGTTTGGTTTATGGCTCACGATGTAGGCCGCGGCATTCGTGGCCACCGCCCGGGAGGAAACGACCCCCTCCTTCCTCACATCCGGACCGCCGCTGTCGCTCTTCAGAACGACCACCGCAGCAGCGCGGCTGTAATCGAAATAATCCACCGTGCCCGGTTGCACCAGGTGTTGAAACTTCTCCTTGGCCGCGAACATGGCAGTCGAGAGCCCAGCCGCCTTGGCCGCTGTGAACACGGTGGGGAACGTCACAACCCCATTGGAGGGAATCCAGCTGTTCCACACGATCTTGTGCTGGTCGGTCCCCACCCCGGTGAGCATGGATGTGTGCCCGGGCAATGTCTGCGGGATGAGAGTCTCCGCATTCCACGTGCAAGCCCCCTCTCTCGCCACCTGTTTCAGCACTGGCATCTTCGCGTTTTGGATGGCCCATGAGGCTCCCCCATCGATGCTGATGATAAAGACGTGTTCAGTGCGTGAAGCGGCATTGGCAGGCAGCACAAACCAACCTGTGAGAGCCAGAACGATAATCCGAAAAGCGAAAATAACCATGTCGAGCCCATTCTCCCCATTCCCCGAAATCGAACAAGAAAATTGCCATGCCCAGGTTGGCCCGGCGCCGCATAACCATGAACTATATGCAGGGGTTTGCTGCGCCTGCGGGCGCCAAAGTCCACCGCTTCCACCCGGCGGCCTTCACCCGGATCCGACAGCCCGATGCCTCTGGACACCGTGCCCCACCCGCCCTCCCCCCCTCCGGGAACCCCAAGGCGGGTTCCGCCCCAAAGCCCTGGGTTGCGCCGTCTTTTGCGCTACCCAGGGTCACAGCCGGAATTTCGCAACAACCGCAACGCGGTTGTGCCGTGGCAATGAACTGCCGCCCAAAGCCGGCCCCCAGGCACCTCGACCGCTCGCGGATGCCGTGTCAGACGCCCCTCAGACGCTCCGCTCCATCCCCCCTTCCTTAACTTCGTTTCCTTCTGTTCAATCCCCCATCTGCGTTAATCTGCGACATCTGCGGATAAACCTTCCCCCTCCCCAATTCCTAATTCGTAATTCCCACCTCCCATCTGCGGACAACCCTGTGATTTGCGGTCCCGCCCTCGCAGTGGGAAGGTTTTCACGAAATGTAAAAACCGTGGTGAAAGGGGTTGATATTTCCTGAAGGCTGGCTAGGATGACGCTGGTTCTGGTGCAAGCTGGGGCCAAGTGGTTCGGGGCGTAGCGTAGCTTGGTAGCGCGTCTGAATGGGGTTCAGAAGGTCGTGAGTTCAAATCTCACCGCCCCGACCATTTTTTATTGGGCTTTTCATTCCTCCCTTGATTTTAATGACAGATTAATGACAATCGGGGGCATGAGACAGCCAAAATTCCCCTTCACTGTGAGGGTCGAGGGCATTCCTGGGATCAGTTGCAAAATCTACAAACAAACGCTCACCATCAAGGGTGCCGTCTACCCAACCCATCTTTTGTCCTACTATGCCGGTGGGAAAAGAAAGCGTCTGACCTACCCAAAGTTTGAGGATGCCAAGGCCGCAGCTGAGGAGATCATCCTCCAGCAATATGCAGGGGAGCCTGCTGCAACCGTCCTACGAGCACAGGAGCGGCACATCTACCAGAGAGCCCTTGCTGCCCTAACCCCAACCGGAGTGGCTCTTGATCTGGCTGCCCTCGAGTTCGCGGAAGCCAGACGGTTGCTGGGCCAGAGTGGCACCATTGCCGAGGCGGTTGGATTCTATCTCTCACAACGATCCAAGGAACTCCCCCAAATCACAGTGGAAGCCGCTGTGACCCAATGCCTTGAATCCTGCCTTGCGGACGGCAAATCGGCCACGCGCATGCACCAGTTGCGATCCGTGCTGACCCCATTTGCGGAAGCCATGAACGTGGGCGTGAGCGAGATCACGCCGAGCATCCTTTCTGGCTATCTGTCCGGCCTGGATCTGTCTGAGAGGAGCAAAAAGAACGTCCGTGATGTTCTGGGTTACTTTGGGCGGTGGTGTGTCCTACATGGGTATCTCCCACCTGGGAAGGACATTTTGGAAAACGTCCAGAGCTACCGCACCAAGACAGGTGTCATCGAGATCTTTACCCCGGCTGAGATGGAGCTTTTAATCAGGAAGGCACCAAAATCCCTGGTCCCCTATCTGGCCATCGGTGCGTGGGCCGGGCTTCGGGGAATGGAAATCCAAAGGCTGGACTGGGCTCAAGTTGATCTGAAGGGGGGATTTATAGAAGTCACTGCGGAGAACGCCAAGACCGACGTTCGGAGGATCGTCCCCATCAAGCCCAATCTGGCAGAATGGCTCAAGCCCCACGCAAAGTCTGCAGGGCCGGTGGTTACTCTGAAGAACATCACCAACGCGCTGGTTCGCCTTGTTACAGCGGTGAACAAGGCCAAGCCAGCGGATGCCGAGCCTCTTGAATGGCACAAGAACGGATTGAGGCACTCCGCCATCAGCTACCGTGTGGCGGAATGTGCTGATCTTGCGCGGGTGGCTGATGAAAGCGGGAACTCACCGTCCATCATCAAGTCGAACTATCTTCGCAGAGTCCGCCCCGATGCTGCCACCGCATGGTTCGCCATAACCCCATGATGGTTGTCGATTCCCCCCAACACCCCGTTCCGATGCAAGGCATCCGTGGGCCCCTTCTCGTGTGGATGCCCATGGACCATGTGGGTAAGTTGGACGGTTGGCTCCAAGTGGAAGCTGACCACACCACAAACTACCAATTTGGATTGTCCGCCCTTTCCCTCCAGAAAGGCAGGGATGCTCGCTTGTTGAAAAATAAGTCGTCTGAGTGTTGACACTACATGCTGTATCATGTACAGTGATGTAGTGGGTTCAGGGCTGCCATGAAATTCTGAGCTGTCCCGGAATCTGTGAAACACAGGTTCCTGAGTCCCTCATAAACGCGGTCTGGAGCGTTCTTCGTTCCTCAGGCTGCTTAACAATGAAGCTCAGAAGGGTAATGACATGACAATGACAAGTAGTTCTGGTTTGGTGGACGGCCCCACACTTCTCGCCACATTATGGGACGAGACAAGCCGCCCGTCTCTCAGGTGGTTGCGCGATCAGCAAAAGCGGCGAGCGATTCCTTATATCAAGATCGGACGGTTGGTGTTCTTCGATCCCAAAAAGGTCGCAGCACATCTGGAGCAAAAGCGCACCATCACTCCGATCGAATACAACTGATCGGTCCTTGCGTGGCACGGTCAAGGTGCCTGTGAGACTGCCTGATCACCCCCTGACGGATGACTCCAGCGTGAGGGTGACAGGTGGGAGGGATGTGATCGATTTCGGATTCAACCCAGCGCTGCGATCTCTACCAGGGTTGGTGCAAATCAGGGTGCTTTGACAGAAACGTGATGCACAGCACTCGAAATCCTGCGCTGGGACCAACCCAGGAGTGATGGAACCAACAGATCATTGAATCGATCATGGCCTGATCCCACCAGTTTGCTCTACCCGTGTCATTTTGGTCTACCCGTGTCATGTCAGTTGCCCTGGCACCACAACCCATCCCCACAGTCTATCCACGCCATTCCCAAACGGAAGGATGGGCGTCGCAACCCACCGCAACACGTTGTAAACAAGCGGGTTCTCCAGCCTTGAGCCCACTGAATCGCCTGTTGGAAATAGATCCACAATCTTTTGCCTGTGTCAGTATTTGTCACACCTGTGGTGCCAAACTCCTCCCATGAAGAACGAGAACAAAGGCAAAAAGAAGCAACCTGCGAAGGCCAAGGACGCACCGGTTCCCGCCAAGAAACAAGCCGTTGTGGAGAAGTCATCCCCACAGCTCGCCCGGGTGGAACAGCCTTTTGGATGCAACCCTCCCGAGGTCCACTGCCCTATCTGTGGTGCGCCCGTCGCCGAGATCGGGGCGGATGGGGCGGATCTCCGGCCCTGCATCCACGCCGCGTTTGTTTACAGCAGCTGCGCGGGGGAATTCGTCTTCGAATCCGGGGACTTCAGCAACCGCACCATGGATATGGATCCTGATGATCTGGACTTCTCAGAGCCCCAGAAGACCCTCTCGAAGCTGGGCTACGGCAACTCCATGCTCGCCATCCAGATCACCTACGGAGGCATGGCCTGCGGCCCGGTCTGGTTCACTGACGTGTACGGGTTCGATTATGGCACCCTGACGGCGGAGTAGCAGGGTGTTCCTGACTCGGGGGAGGCAGGTTCGCGCCCTTCCCTGCAGGAATCCACCGCACCCCCTTCGCGAATCAGCCTTGCAATCACGGACCACCGGAGGATATTGGACCGCCCGCAGCACTTATGAGCACTCAAACAATCCTCGCATCCGTCTTCATTCTGTGCGCGGCATCCACCGCACCGGCTCAATGGAGTGGGCTCGTTTCCGATCCACCCGCACCCAGGCGCGGATCCCCTGCGCAACTCCGGCAGCAGGCGCTCGACACCAAAAAGGTTCAAGACGCCAGGATCCGGGAGCAGCAGATCGCCAATTACCGGGCGCGCCAGAGTTTTACCAACCAGATCTACCAGAAGCTTGGGGTGCCACCCCCTCCGCACCCCAACTCCACGATCCGCATCATCGACGGGGAACTCTGCGACACACTCGCCAACCCGG
>CAIWMU010000209.1 GCA_903913865.1 uncultured Verrucomicrobia subdivision 3 bacterium | reverse complement strand
GGGGCGCGTAAAGAGAAATTCATGGAAATCGACAGTTATAGTCCCTACAACGCAAGAATCAAAATTCCAACCGTTGTCTATCAACCACTTACAGATGTCAGACCCCCCTGTTCGGGGGGTGGGGTGCGAAAGTCGGGTTAAAGCCCGGGCTGCAAGGCCCGGGTAAACCACCCCCATAACCATCCCAAAGCCCTGTATGGGCGCCACATCGTGAGTACATCGCGTCTTCATGAGATGTATGAGGGAGTTCCGGGGGGCCTGCAAGTGGCGAGGTTCATGTTCATCGCGACGCTGACCGCAACCGGGCGGCCAACCCAATGCGGTTGGAGCCCCTGGATGTCCCGGATAACTCACACGAAGGCCCCTGGAGTCTTGGCTGAGCCACTCTTCTTCCCTTCGTGGCTTCGTGGCTTCGTGACTTCGTGTGAGCCAAAACAGGCTGATACCCAACCTGCGATGGCTCCCCGCCCACCCACCGCCCGGGACCCTCCTCAAAAACCGGGATCGGTGATGACTTTCTTCTGGATGCTACCCCCGATCTTTGCACCCACAGGCTGGATCACACTCCCCTGCCCTATCAGAACCACAGCGAGGTTCTTGAGCGGATAATGCTTCTCGATCAGGCGTTTGGCATCCTCCAGCGTCACACCATCCACGAGATCAAAATAGTTGTTCACGTATTCCGGTCCCAGCCCGTAAAAGGCCAGATCGGTAATCAACCCCGCCAGTTGGTCGTTGGTCTCCACCGTGGGGCCGAACTGGCCCTTGATATAGTTCTTGGAGGATTGCAACTGCTCGGCGGTGATCCCCTTTTCATGCAGCCGCTGCAGCACTTCGAGAGTCATGTCCAAAGCCTGCCCGGTGGTTTCATTCTTGGTGAACGATCCGATGTAAAACTCCCCGGCCACCGGGCTCGGCGCAAAACCGCTCCGGGCCCCATAGGTCAGCCCGGAATCGATCCGCAGCACGGTGTTGATCATGGAGGTGAACCGCCCCCCGAACAGGGTGTTCACCACCTGCAACGGAACCCAATCCGGACTGGTGCGCGGCAGGCAGACGGATCCCAGGCGGAAAAACGTCTGCGTGGCATCCGGCTTCTCCACCAGCAGTACCCGCCTCCCGGCCGGATCCTCAGGCTTCGTGATCGTCGGCAGGGCCGCATTGCCCCGCTTCCAGGACCCGAAGGCCGCGGTCAATTTCTCCTGCAAATCCGCCGTCTTGAAATCCCCCACCACCGCCAAAACGAGCTGTTCCGGGACATACTGAGCCCCGTGAAACTTCACCACCTGCTCCTGGGTGATCCCCGCCAGGGTCTTCTCAGTCCCCCCCACCGGCCGGCCATAGGGATGCGGCCCAAACAGCAACCCGCGATAGTAGCGCCCCAGAACCTCGTTCGGCACCTCCTTGGCCTCGGCAATGCCATCCACCTGCTGCTTGATTAGCTTGGTCATCTCCTCCTTCGGAAACACCGGGTTGCGGAGCAGATCGGCAAGCATCTCGATCCCCAAAGCCGCATCCTTGCTCATGAACTCGCCACTTCCCGAGGCGTAATCATAGGAGGCATCGGCGCTGACGGACCCCCCGACAAAATCCAACTGCTCGGCAATCTGCTCCGCCGTTCGTGTTTTCGTCCCCTGCCGCAGGAGCTGGGTCGTCACAAATGCCACCCCCTCGGAACCGGGGGAATCACAGATGGAACCGCCCGACTTCAGCAGCCAGTTGAAGCTGATCAGCGGGAGCTGGTGCCGCTCCAGCAGGAGCAGGGTCATCCCGTTGTCGAGCTTCACAGTGGTGTATGGGGGGAGCGTGAACTTGCTGGCATCAGCACCGCTGGCCGGGGCCATCGCCAGCATCACCGCCGCCGCCATCATGACAGGAAAAAAGCGTAATTTCTGGATCATAAACAGTGCCTCCTATTTGGCCGGTTCAGCCGTTTGCTTCTCCGGCACAAGCACCGCCACGGTGCGGTTCTTTTGGGCAAAATATTTCTGCGCCACCCGCCGGATGTCCTCCCGGGTGACTCCCCCGATCAGGTCCACCTGGCTGAACAGGCGCCGGTAATCGCCGAAGAGGATCTCGTAATAACCGATCTGGTTGGCCTTGTCCCGGATCGTTTTCATCGATTGGTAAAAATCACTCAGCGCCGCGTTCTTGGCCTTCTGCAGTTCCTGCTCCGAGACCAGCTCCTGCCGCACCCGGTCCAGTTCCTCATAAAGAATCTGCTCCACCTTCGCAGTCTCCACCCCGCTCCGGGGCTGGATCGCAAATTCGAATAGGAACGGATCAATGTGCGGGGATTGCCCGCCCCCGACTGAATTGGCCACCTGCTCCCTGTCCACAAGCCGCTTGTAGAGCCGCGCACTCTGGCCGCGCAACAGGATCGACTCCAGCACGCTCATGGGGGTGAAGTCCGGGTCCTGGGCCGCCGGGCTGTGGTAACCCACCTGAACGATCGGCAACTGCGCGAACTTCTGCACCTGGATCCGCCGCTCCCCGAGCTGCTCCGGTTCCCGCGTGGTCACAGGCGCCGGGGCCGGTTGCGGTGGAATCGGCTCCAGATGTGCCTTCGCCAGCTTCACCACTTCCGCAGGCTCAAAGTGCCCGACCACGATCACCACGCAGTTGTTCGGGGCGTAGTAGGTCTTGAAATACTGGATCAGATCCTCCCGCTTCCAGCCCTCAATGTCGGACGCCCACCCCAGCACCGGCCACCCGTAGGGATGGGCCGTGAATGCGCTCGCCACAAGCTGCTCCTGCAACAGGCTCTCGTTCCGGTTGTCCACGCTCAGCCGCCGCTCATTCGCCACCACGCCCCGCTCCGATTCAACCATCTTCGGCTCAAACCCCAGGGAAACGATCCGGTCCGCCTCCAGTTCGAAAATCAACGGCATCGCCGCGGTCGGGAACCAGTCCTGGTAAGCTGTCATGTCCTCGCTCGTGAATGCGTTGTTCGCCCCGCCGTTGTTTTCCATCACCCGGTCAAACATCCCGGGCCCGAACCGCTTCGCCCCGTTGAACATCATGTGCTCAAAAAAGTGGGAAAGGCCGGTGATGCCCGGACGCTCATTTCGCGCCCCCACCCGGTAAAAAAGGTGCATCGCCACATTCGGGATTCCATGGTCCTCCAGCAGGAGCAGTTTCATCCCGTTGGTGAGCTGGTGCGTCTGCACGTTGAACTCCAGCGACGGCGCAGCCAGGGCTGTCCCGGGCAGGCAGAGCGCAAAAAACATCGCGGTCAGGCTGATTCTATTTTTCATTTGGGCAAACCCGTTCCTTCGGGCCTCCAAAGCATCCAGCCCCGCCGCACCCCTGTCAAGTTGTGAGCGCCCCTCCATGCGGAGCACCAGCAACCGCCGATACGTGCCCCCTCCCCCATCTGCGGAAATCTGCGAAATCCGCCGATGTTTTCCCATCACAGGCGAATTCCATCGCCTCCAGCGGTCCCACATTCGCCCCGCTGGAATTGGGATCTCAAATTGTAATGGCTGAATCGTCCGGACTACGATAGAACGTCCCCAATGACCGTAGAGGAGACGAAAGCAGCACCACCCGAAGGCACGCGCCCCGCCTCGCCGGGCCTGCTGGATATGGCCCTTGAATCTGTCTTGCCAGCAGCTGCTCAGACGTTTCTGTTTGTCACCCTGGGCAGTGTTGCCACCAGCCTTGTTGGCGGTTTGCTACAGGACAAGATTCCCACACCACCCCCGGGCCTTTTCTGGCCTTCACTGCCCCACCTTTCATGGGGAGCCCTGCAACAGCACAAGCTCTGGATTATTTGGGCGGTCTTTTTCGCGCTCGGGGTATGGAAAAGGCGCATGGAGTGCTCCCCAAGCCCCGGAAAAACCCAGGCCGCCCTGCTGCGGGCGGGTGACCGCCTCTCCCAAAACTGGTTCGGCATCTTCGTGGGCAACGCCTTTGCCGCATCCATCTCCTCGGTGCTGATCTTCTGGCTCAGCCAGTTCTCCTTTAACAATTGGCTGACCCATTTCCTTCTCAACCGCCTTCAGGAGATGGGACTTTTTCAGGCCGGGGGGCTCGCTGAAGCTTCCGGGTGGGACTCCCTGCGGGCACTATGGGATTGGTTCGTGGCCAACCAGTTGAATTTTACTTTCTGGAGTCTCTTTCTGACGGCTGTTCTTGATGATCTCGGCCTTCCGAATTTGAAGACCTGGTCACGCCTGCTTTGGAGACGTCTGCGCCCCGTAACAGCTCCTGCCGGGGGAAATCGTCCTACCTGAAGAGTCCCCGCAACCGCCTGTGGGTTAGCGCAGAATACAAAAGCTTCAAAACCAGAAAGGCACACCCGGGGTCAATCAGGAACACGATCCAGCAATATTGCTGGGCAGCCTCGATGGGGCAAATGAACATCCCCGCTCCCACAAGCAACCCCCCCAGGATCTGGAAAAGCGACGGCTCCAGCCCGCTCATGTAGGACCGGACAATGGTGACATAATTGACGAATACGACGCATCCCCCTAGAAAGGTGATCGCCGACACGCCAAACCAAACAATGAGCAACCCAACGTCCATCCTATTTACAGCCAACCCGAAAGACTCTCACCGGGGTTGAAAAGCCGACAAGACACACCCCTTTTGAGCACACTAAACTGGTCGGCTGGCTATCCGGGGACCATCAGAATCGTCCTCCCAAAAGGCATTTGCGAGCCAACGAAGCAATGTATGCATCTACAAGCCTTATCGACAGAAACCGCCAATCTCTATAATTTTTATCTGATAATTTTCGGGAACAAAAGCATTAACTAAAGTCGATGTCATCCAAAATAGGAACCGGATGAAAAGTGCTCAACTGTTCAACGGTCCCCACGAAACCGATTCCTCCAGGGTGGACGGCGGGCCGCACGACAGCGAATCAGGCGTTTCCGGAGACCACGAGATGGATCAATTTCCTGGCAAACTTCCAGCCGAGCAGCAGATCCAGCGCCACAAGCTGATGCAGGCCAACGATCATCCAGAACACTGCCTGATACGAGGTCTTTGAAGTTTTGTGGCTAAAGACTCTCTGGGCCAGAAAAGCCCCGGGCCAGCCACCCAATAACTCCGCTGCATGGAGCGTGGTTTCGGAAATACGCCATTCGCCAGACTCAGCCCACCTTTTATCGGCTCGATGCACAAAATAGGCGAAGGTCGAAGCAGCCAGTGCAAATCCCGTCGGAACCCGCCAATCCAAGGATGCCGACATTCGGACAAGGGCATAACCCGGAACCACCAGCAACCCGGCCAGCAAAAGGACCCCGGGAAGCCCCAGGCCACCACGTCTGGTGCTTCTGAATGTTCGCTGGTCTCGACGGTCTTTCATACACCCGGCAATCGTTCTTAAATAACTCCACCCGCATCGGAAGCAGGAGGCCGCACCCCCCGCCTTCAGGAATCCTTGCGGTCCCCGCGCGGCTTCCTCGCCTGGATCATCCCGAACACACCGTAGGCGATAAAGCAGACACCCAGCAGAATCATGAAGCGAAACGCCTCAGGATCTGTAAGCCCCCAGGCGAGAAAAATGGACCCGAACACGAGGTTGAAACTCGCCCCGCTGGACCGGATCCTGCGGCTGGAGTCGAGAATGTTCCCGGTCTGGGCGGTGAGCTTGATGTTCCTGTCGATCAGCGTGACCAGCTCCCGCACATCCTCCTCACAACGCCCCCGGCAGGCCAGCCCCTTCCCCATGTCCACTGCGCACTCCGGGCAAAGCCCCTTGCCGCAGGACTTGCAACCGCCGACCGATTCCCTGTCATGATGATAGAAGCAACGCATAAATTCCTTGTGTGACTGCAGATCCACTGAAACGGAAACACCCATCCGCCCACCAGCTGCCTGCATTATTGGGACACCCCTGCAACCTGTCAAACCCCGACCCGGCTCGGAATCCCCGGGCGCCCCCCCCGAACCGCCGGGTGTGACTCAACCCGGGCGGGGTGTGGGGTGCCGGTTGCGCTCGTGGGCCAACCACGCCTCGTCATCCTCCTCCACATCAGGCAAATGCCCCCCATTTCCTCCCCCTTCGTTCCTCAGCGCCACCGCGTCTCAGCGCGCTACCCACCCCCCCGCTCTCTGCCGAACCGCCCATCCCAACGCTTATTGCTTGTTCCGCACCGCCCCTTCCGGCTACATCTTTTGAGCATGAGCACGAGTCTGGAAATCCGCAAAACCTACAAAATGTATGTGGGTGGCAACTTTGTGAGAAGTGAGAGCGGACGCTTTCTGCCCGCCCTCTCCGCAGGGAACGAACCACTGGGGAACTTCTGCTGGGGTTCAAGAAAGGATTTCCGGGATGCCGCCGTGGCCGCACGCACCGCCCAGCCGGGATGGGCCAAACGGACCCCATACCTCCGCAGCCAGATTCTTTACCGGGCCGCGGAAATGTTGCAGGGCCGCGCCGGGGAGCTCACCCAGGAGGTCGCCAGATCTTCCGGTTCCGCAAAAAGTGCCGCCCGCGAGGTGGCCTCCGCCATCGACCGGCTCGTTTACTACGCGGGATGGGCCGACAAATACGCCCAGACCTTCAGCAGCGTGAACCCGGTGGCCTCCTCCCATTTCAACTTCACATCCCCGGAGCCAACCGGGGTGGTCGTCGCGCTCTGCCCCGAAACGCCCCCATTGCTTCCCTTGGTCTCCCTTCTGGCCCCGTCGATCGTCAGCGGCAATGCGGTCATCCTTCTCGCTTCCAGCCGGTTTCCCCTTCCGGCCGTCACCTTCTCGGAGATTCTCGCCACCAGCGACCTCCCCGGCGGAGTGGTCAACATCCTCACCGGCAAACCTTCCGAACTCGCGCCCCACTTCGCCTCCCACATGGATATCAACGCCATCGTGGATGCCTCCGGCTCGGATGACCTCTGGCCGGTATTACAGGGGGGCACCGCGCTCAACATGAAGCGCTACATCCGCCGAACGCTCTCCCCTTCCGATTGGGAGGGAAAATCCACCCTCGACCCCTGGTGGATTCTCGACACCGTCGAGCAAAAAACCGCCTGGCATCCCATCGGCTACTAAACCCCGGGCTTGCATAAGAAACCGCCCCGGGCCATTATGGGCCACCAACTTTTTTAGAAACGATTATGAGCACATCACCTATCCGTGTTGCCGTCACCGGTGCCGCCGGTCAGATTGGCTATTCACTCCTGTTCCGCATCGCCTCCGGCGCCATGTTCGGCCCCAACCAGCCGGTCATTCTGCACCTGATCGAGATCGAGCCCGCCCTGCCCGCCCTGGGTGGCGTGGTGATGGAACTCGACGACTGCGCCTTCCCGCTCCTCAAGGGCGTGGTGCCCACATCCAGCCTCGATGAGGGTTTCAAGGGGGTCAACTGGGCCCTGCTCGTCGGCAGCATCCCCCGCAAAGCCGGTATGGAGCGCAAGGATCTCCTCGGCATCAATGGCAAGATCTTCATCGGCCAGGGCCAGGCCATCGAGCGGAATGCCGCCCCGGATGTCCGCGTGCTGGTCGTCGGAAACCCCTGCAACACGAACTGCCTCATCGCGATGAACAACGCCCCCGGCGTCCCCCGCGACAGGTTCTTCGCCATGACCCGCCTCGATGAAAATCGCGCCAAGAGCCAGCTCGCCCGCAAGGCCGGGGTGGACATCACCGCCGTCACCAACATGTGCATCTGGGGCAACCACTCCGCCACACAGTATCCTGATTTTTACAACACCCTCATCAATGGGAAGCCCGGCAACGAGGCCATCACGGATGAAGCCTGGCTCAAGGGGGAATTCATCTCCTCCGTCCAGCAGCGCGGCGCGGCCATCATCAAGGCCCGGGGCGCTTCCAGCGCCGCCAGCGCCGCCAACGCCATTGTGGACAGCGTCCGCTCGATCGTTCAGCCGACCGCAGCCGGTGACTGGCACAGCCTCTGCCTCTGCTCGGATGGCAGCTACGGGGTCGAAAAGGGTCTCATCAGCTCCTTCCCCATCCGGAGCAACGGCCAGCAGATCGAGGTCGTTCAGGGTCTCCCCATCAACGAATTCAGCCAGGGCAGGATCGACGCCACCATCAATGAGTTGAAAGAGGAGAAGTCCATGGTCTCCGAACTCCTCCCGAAGTAATTTCGATCCCGAATCTCACCACCTCCCGGCTGCCTCGGCACCGGGAGGTTTTTTTAACTCATTTCCACCGGGTCAATGTCCACCGCCAGAGTGACATCCTCCGGGAAATGGATCGCGGCCTGCACCTGCGCAAGTTCCCGGCTCAGCTGCGACATCCTCGCCGTGCGAAGCATGATCTGGTGACGGTAAAAGCTTTCAGCCTTCAGAAGCGGCGCCGGGGCGGGCCCGGCAATGATCAGGTCCTTGAACGCAACCAGCGCACGTTCCAGTTCCTTTTTCAGATGGGCTGCGGAAAACGCAACCTTCTCCTCGTTCCGCCCCTTGAGCGTCAGCAGCGCAATCCTGCCTGCGGGCGGGTAGCGCAACTCCTGACGGAACTCCAGTTCCTGCTCGTAAAAACCGACAAAATCGTGCCGCCGCGCAAACTGGATCGAGGGATGAAACGGCGTGAAGGCCTGCACGATCACCTCCCCCTCCACATCCCCGCGCCCGGCCCGCCCCGCCACCTGCGTCAGCAGTTGGAAGGTGCGCTCCCCGGCCCGGAAATCCGGCTGGTGCAGCGCCATGTCGGCATGGATGATCCCCACCAGCGTCACGTTCGGAAAATGCAGTCCCTTGGCGATCATCTGCGTCCCCAGCAGCACATCCAGCTTTCCGGTGCGAAAGTTGCCCAGAATCTCCCGAAAATCATGCTTCCTCTTCAATGCGTCCGAATCCATCCGCTTGATCCGCGCATGGGGAAAGAGCTTGCCGAGGGTCTCCTCCACCTTCTGCGTCCCCAACCCCGCGAAGCGGATCTCCGGATTCCCGCATTTCTCCCCCGGGCAGACCTTCGGCACCGTCTGGGTGTGGCCGCAAATATGGCAGCAAAGTTTTGCCTCCTGCCGGTGGTAGGTGAGTGAGATGCTGCAGTTCGGGCATCCCGCCACATAGCCGCAGAGGGGGCATTGCAGCGAGCTGGAATACCCGCGCCGGTTCAGGAACAGGATCGTCTGCTCCCCGGCATCCAGCCGCCGCGCGATGGCCTCATGCAGTTGGGGGGAAAAAATCGGGATCGAATTGCCACGCCGCACCGTCTGCCGCATGTCCACGATCCGCACCACCGGCATCTTCTTGTCATCCGCCCGCTCCGGAAGATCCAGCAGGCTGTATTTCCCCTTCCTCGCATTGTGAAAGCTCTCCATCGAGGGAGTCGCCGAGCCGAGCACCACTGTGGCCCCCTCCATCCGCCCCCGCACGATCGCCACATCCCGCGCATGGTAACGGGGGGATTCCTCCTGCTTGTAGCTGTTCTCGTGCTCCTCATCCACAATCACCAGCCCCAGCGGATCCACCGGCGCAAAAATCGCCGAGCGCGCACCGATCACAATCCGCGCACGCCCCTGCCGGATCTTGTGCCACTCGTCATGTCGTTCCCCCGTGGAAAGGTGGCTGTGCAACACGGCCACAAGGGTCTGCAGCGGCCCCTGGCTGAACCGGGCCTTGAACCGTTCAACCGTCTGCGGCGTGAGCGAAATCTCCGGCACCAGCACAATCCCCCCCCGCCCCCGTTCCAGCGCATGGGCCAGCGCCTGCAGGTAAACTTCCGTCTTTCCGCTGCCCGTCACCCCGTGCAGCAGGAACACCCTGCTATCCCCCTCCTTTGCCCCGGTGGGCGCACCTTCCCGCATCCCCGCGTCCATTGCCTTTTTGATCTCCACCATCGCCGCCGCCTGGGCCGCATTGAGTGGCAGGGGATAGCTCGGCAGAATTTGCTCATTGGAATACGGATCCCGCTCCGAAATCTCCCCGGTGATCGTGATCAACCCCTTGTCCTCCAGCCGCCGCACCGCGCCCGATGTGGTCTCCGCCAGTTCGATCAACTCCGCCAGCGGCATCTCCCGCCGCTCCTCCAGAATGTTCCAGATCTCCCCCTGCCGCTTCGAAAGCTTCGGCATTTCCCCGCTCCGGGGCACCACCCGCACATGCAGCCTCTCCCGCCACCCCGCCTTCTCCTGCCGGACCGCCTCCGGCAAAACCGACTTCAACGCAATCTCCGGCGCGCAGCAGTAATACTCCCCGATCCACCGCGCCAGCTTCAAAACCTTCGGCGTCACCAAAGTCTGCGCCCCGATCACCTTGATGATGCTCTTTAGGGAGGGATAGTCCGATCGCTCCGCCATACCCGTCACACACCCCAGCACAGAGCGTGGCCCGAAAGGCACCTGCACGCGGCTGCCCACCTCAACCACCCCCTCCAGCTCGACCGGCACGAGGTAGTCAAACTCCTTCCGCAACGCTATTTCCAGAGTGACTCGCGCAATCATTTTTGACCCGGTCAATGTCCCCCATTCCGTCCCGCACTGTCGAGCCTATCCTTCCATCCCCCCCCGGGGGGGCATTGTGGCTGATGTTGGTTTTATGTGGCGAGCTACCCGAGGCTGGCTGAAGCCTGCGGAACCGGGTGCAGACGTCGAATCCTCGCGACGCACGAAAACCAGAAGCCCAAAAACCCGCCCACTCCCGGAGCACCAACGGTGCGCATCCATACCAGCCTTGGGTACCGCCCCGGGAATTGGGACATTTAAACGATTCAAGGGCTGAAGGCCCGATTCATCGGTTCCGCCAACAATCCCGGAAATGACACCGGGCCTTCAGCCCTCCGCCCATTCCGGTGCCCAATTCCTATGGCCCTGCCATAGGCTGGGATGTAGCCGGGCCGTTGGCCCTCAAACAAACCGACGC
>CAIWMU010000208.1 GCA_903913865.1 uncultured Verrucomicrobia subdivision 3 bacterium | reverse complement strand
GGCCCGACCCATCCGTTCCCGCCACCCGCCCGGACATGACACCGGGCCTTCAGCCCTCCGTTCATCCCATGCCCAATTCCTATGGCGTTGCCATAGGCTGGGATGGTGCCGGGCCGTTGGCCCTCAAACGAAACGTGTCGTCGGACCTCTCCTTCCCCAGAACCAACGGTGCGCACAATTCGCGTCCATCGGCGTCCATTCGCGGTTCTTCCCTTCCCCAGCACCAACGGTGCGAATCATCCCAGCCTGGGGTACAGCCCCAGGAAACGGGGCATTGAAACGATTCAAGGGCTGAAGGCCCGACCCATCCGTTCCCGCCACCCGCCCGGACATGACACCGGGCCTTCAGCCCTCCGTTCATCCCATGCCCAATTCCTATGGCGTTGCCATAGGCTGGGATGGTGCCGGGCCGTTGGCCCTCAAACGAAACGGGACATTGGCCCTCGAACGAACCAAGCCATTAATCCTCGAACAAACCGGGCGGTTGGCCATTCCTGAACCGAGCGCCAACGGCGCGGCCTGATTCCAGCCTGGGTCGAAGGCCCAGGAAATGGTCCGCAAATAATAATTCCGAGGGCTGAAGGCCCGATTCATCGATTTCGGCCAGGGAAATCGGATATGAAACCGGGCCTTCAGCCCTCAGCCCCTCCGCGCGCGATTCTTCCCATTCCCCCGCAGGAAACCGGTCAAGACCCGATCCGGCAGATCCTCAAGCCCGATCCATGTGAAACAGGGTGACCTCAGGCCTCACGTTGAATCTCACGCGCAACAGATATCCGACGCCGCGACTGATATACATCGTCCGCCCGCAGGAAAGGTCGAACTCCCCTGAGGTGTATCTCCGGTTCCGGACCGGCAGCAGCGGGGCCGGAAGAAATGGCGGCTTGCACTGCCCACCGTGGGTGTGCCCCGCCAGAATCCAGCCCCGGTAATCCCCCCAGCCCGGCTCATCCACTGTGTCCGGGTTGTGGCTCAAAACGAGCGAGGCCTTTCGTGGATCAAGTGCCGCCAAACCCCGGGCCGTATCGAAACGGCCCGCCCACAAATCATCCAAACCGGCGACCTGCAGCCCGTCGGTTTCCGCAACCTCGTTCCGCAGCATCCGCACACCCGCGGCACCCAGTGATGCCGCAAGCCTGCCAGCCAAACCGGCATCGGACCAGCCGGGGCCATAGTCATGATTGCCCAAAATCCCGAAGGTCCCACGGCTTCCCTTTGGCAAATGGGGGAACATGCGCGCGGTGTGGGCCGCAAGATCCGGTTCATGGCTTGTGAAATCTCCCGTATAAACGACAAAATCCGGCGAGAGTTCCCTGACCTGTTTGAACACACGCAACAGGTAATCATCGTCAACCCTGGGGCCGATGTGGAGATCACTCAACTGGACGAGCCGCGCCCCGCGCAACCCATCCGGCAGATTTGCCACCGCCATCCGGCGCTCCACGAGTTCCACCCAGTGGGGTTCCCAACGCCAGGTGTAAATCCCCATACCCATGCCGAGGCTGGAGGCCAGGGCGGCTGCCCGCAGAAATCGACGGCGCGTGATCATGGGCAGATCTCCTTCGTCCGGCACGCTCCGCTGCGGGCCGCGCTTCAACCTTCCCCCGTGCTACTTTTTCTCTTCCGCAGGCGCAGCCGCTTCCGGTTTCGCCACCGTGCGGGCAGGCACCTGTTTTGCAGCCTTCAGCACGGCATCGGCAGGGACAATGATACCGGCCACAACATCCGAGGAGAGGCCGGCCATCCCGCCGGACCGGGCCTTGGTGCTGCGCATGACAAACAGGCCCAGCACCTGCCCATCCGTGGTAAAGGCCGGGGCACCCAGGGTGGTGGTGGTCATGCTGCCCTCCGGCACATAGAAGAGCCGGGGCCGCTCAACAATTGCGGATACCCGTTCAATATTTGCCGCATAAGCCCGCCCGGCAGCGTTGCCGAGGCGGTTGATGGAAACGAGCTGGTCCAGAACCTCGGCCCTGGATGAATTTCCAAAGTCCAGCGCCGCCATCGGAGTGGTGAGCGGGGTCTTGGGCCGTGCGAAGGCGAGATCCAGATCCTTGTCCCGCAACACCACTTCGGCCGGAATCTCATTCCCATCCTCGAGAAGGATCTTCACATCGCTCAACTCCGTGTCGATCTTGAACCGGGAGTCGTCCCCAGCCGCATTCTGCACCATCTGGCTCGGATCCGTTGCGGTGAGGGAAAGGACCACCAGACCGGAGGGGTCCATCACTGTGCCGGTGATGTCCTGCCGGGATTCCCCGGATTGCCCGGCGGATCCCTGCATGGTGACGCGGGTCTTGAGAACGACCTGCACGGTCACCACCGCCTTTTGATGCTGTCTGAAGATGGCCCGCCCCTTCTCAGCCAGTTCATCGGCCACCGCACCGCACACTCCCGCACCCGCCACCAGGGCGAGCATCAGTCCCAAAATCGATTTTCTTTTCATGTGTTTTCCTTCGTCCATCCTACTTTTTCCAGGTCGGCTCCAGTTCCAGGTATGCCGTGTGGATCCCCCGGAGAACCTTCAATATCACTGAGCGCTTCTGCTCCCGGGCAGCCTGCTCAAGGAGCTTGCGGAGTGATTCGACACTCTCAACCGGATTCCCGTTCACCTGTATGATCAGATCCTCGACCAGCAGGGACCCCAGATCGCCCCACCCGCCCGGCTTGACCTCCTCCACAAGGGCCCCTTTCTGGTCAGCCCGCCACTGCTCGGATGCCTTGTCAAAAAAGGCGATGTCCCGCACGGTGAAATCAAAATCGTCGTTCCGGTATTTCTTCATCTCCCGGCGCAACCGCGGGGAGCGGGCCAGCTCCACGGAAATCTTTTTCTCCACGCTCCCGCGCAGCACCCCCAGTTCCACCCGCGCCCCGATTTCATACTGCCGGATCAAGGTGGCCAGTTCCTCATCATGCTCCTGCCCGGTGGCTTTCAGCTTCTCGCCATCCACAGCCACAATGAAATCGCCCGGAAGCAGCCCGGCCTCTTCGGCTGTGGTGTGCGCATACACCTGGGTGATGTAAAATCCCGCAAGGGCCGGCTTGCCCAACTGCCGGGCAATGTCGCGGCTGATGACCTGTGTATCGACCGGCAGCCATGCCTTGGCCACCTCCAGCCCCGGATCCCTCAACTCCTGAATCCCCACTTTTACAACCGTCAGATACCGGCGCGACTCACGCTCAAAGGTGGCGATCACCGGCACGGGTGCCTCCCTGTCCTTCACGACCCGGGCCGTCACAACCGCCAGATCTTCGATGTTGCGGATCGGCTCCGAGTTGATCTCAAGCAGGACATCCTGCGGGCTCAGAGCCGGTTTGGCCTCCCCGGCCGGGCCGCCCTGGCGCACGGAGGTGATCATCACACCTGCCGTGTTGGTCCGCTTCATCTCGCGCGCGGCAATGTATGAGAGGTTCCGGCAGGTCATCCCCCAGTGCTTGAATTCCTGTTCCCGTGGATACAACTCCCCGCGCTCCATCGGGGTCAGCTTCAATGCCAGTTCCCTGTCCCCGCGCAGCGCCAGAACCTTCACCTCCCGGCCAATGACAAGGCCTGAGATCAACTGCATGAAATCGGGCATCTGCTCATCATACCGCACGGTGATCTCCCGGCCGTCAATCGACAGAAGAATGTCTCCGCTCTGAAGACCCGCCTTGTCCGCCGGGGCATCCCCGACCACCCCGCCCACCACCACTCCCCGCCCGCCCGCCGATTCCTTGAACAGCGGCTGGGCATCAATGCCGATCCAGCTCCGGCGGATCCGGCCATTCGCGATCAGCTCTTTGGCCACCTTCTGGGCAAGGTTTCCCGGAATGGCACCACTCAGGCCGAATTGGAGTTCGTTGATGCCAATGATCTCCCCCTTGAGGTTCGCAAGGGGTCCGCCCGAATTCCCGCCGTAGATGGCGGCATCATGCCCCAGCCAGCGCACCAGCGCACCCACATCCTCCCCATCCAGCTGCATCCGCCCGCCTGCCCCAAAGAAGCGGGGCATCATCATCTCCAGATTGCTCAAAATACCCAGGGTCACCGATTGGGAAAGAGCCATCGGGCTGCCCATGGCAAGCACCGGATCCCCCACCTTGAGCCGGGATGAATTTCCAAAAACTGCGGGAACGAAGGTGCGGGGCTTTTTGGGACGCAGCTTGAGCACCGAAATATCGGTCAGCGGATCGGTCCCGATCAGTTCCGCCTCGATCTCCTCCCGGTCCCACAGGGTGCAGACCATCCGCTCGGCATGTCCCGCCACATGATGGTTCGTGACGAGAAACCCATCCTTGGAAATGATCACCCCGCTCCCCACCGCCTGATTCTTCATCTCCCGCCCCTCCCGGTAGTCGGTCGAAACGACATGGATGCGAACCAGTGCCGGGCGGACCCGGGCAATGGCGGCATCCACGGCATTTCGGAATTCAGGGGGGGAGGTGGCCGGGGCACCCAGTGCATGCGCCATGGAGACGAACGCGACCAGGATCCCCAAGGCGCAAACAGCGGTCCGCGGTCTGAAAATCATCGCCCTCTTGATCCACCAAATCGGCCACTTTCGCAAGCCGCGATTTTCCGGCCCGCAGCCCTTCATGCGCAGCCGCCGGCAGCCAAAACCCCAACTCCAGGCAGGATCAAACCCTCGGGCAGACCCGCAGGCCATGCTTCTCGGTCGCCTGCAGGAACGAAACCATCCCGCCCCGGGCCGAGATTCCGAGATAGGGATCATCGGTGATCAGGATGTTCCCATCCACATCCATGTAATCGCACAACTCGGAGAGGTGGGCCGCAGCGTTGATCAGGATGCTGGTTTCGATCATGCAGCCGATCATGGTCTTGAGTCCCGCCTGCCGGGCCGCCTTGAGTGCCTCAAACCCGCCTGAAATTCCCCCCGTCTTCACCAGCTTCACGTTCACCCCGTGAAAACACTCGGCGATAAGCGGGACATCGGCGGCGGTGTGATAGGATTCATCCGCGAAGATGGGCAGGGGCGACCGTTCCTTCAGCCAGACCCAGTCCTTCACCGGGGCGGCCGCAGGCATCGGCTGCTCCACATATTGGAAATGCCCATCCGCCGCCAGCCATTCGATCATCTCCAACGCGTGCTCCTTCGTCTTCCACCCCTCATTCGCATCCACACGCACCGGTTTGGTGGGAGCCACCTCCCGGAGCGCCTTGACGTTGATCTGGTCATCCGGGATGCCAACCTTCATCTTCAACACCGGAAACCCTTCTGCCTCAACGACCTTCTTACGGATCATCTCAGGCTTGTCGATACCGATGGTGAAGGAGGTCAGATGCTGACCTTCACGAAAACCGAGGCCGAGCATGTCATAGATTGCCTGACCGCCCCGCTTGCCTGCTCCATCCAGCAGGGCGAGGTTTAGGGCACATTTGGCGGACATATCATGCTCCGTTATCGTTTGCAGATAGCTCATACTGCCTGCGATATCGTTAAATGACAGGCCGCGTGGGTCAACTTTCTTCAAGAACGCCTCCACGGTGTCCAACGATTCTTTGTAACGTGATATGGGTGCAGCCTCCCCCCGACCAATGGTCCCATCCGCGCCGGTCAGTTCAACAACCAGTGTATGGGAGACATTCGTCCCACTGCCCCGGGCAATGGTCCAAGTGTGGGTCAGATGCAAGTCCGTCCGATGCCAGGCAAGTTTCATTGACATCTTTTAACCGGTATCCCGCCAAAAGCCAATCAGCAACTTTATCCAACCCGAACGAATGGACGAATGGGTTTACCGCTTACCACCCGGGCCTCTTCCAAACAATGACCCCTGCATGGAGAATCGCTCCGGTGTGGCCTTTTTGGGTATCCCGGAGGGATAACAGCCATTAGCCCGGGGTTGAGCGTGAGCGACACCCCGGGTTGAATGCGGGAAGGGATAAGGACCCCGGCAGCGGGTCCCAGCGTTGGTTTGGAATGGATGGGGTCGTGAATGTGTGGCGCTCTGGCATCCCTCCGGGATGCGGTGTTTCATGGGTCTGTACCGGTGGTGTCGTCACGTTGCTCCTCAACCACCGGCTAATGTCTGGGAACCCTCCGGGTTCGGGGAGGGGTGGATGCCGGTATGCCCCACGAAGGCGGTCCGGCACAGGGGGAGACCCGGGTTCGGGGAGGGGGGCTTCCCGGCACCCCGGATGGGGTGCAAGACATTAGCCCGGGGTTGAGCGCAGCGACACCCCCGGAACACGTGAATGCAATTTACCCGATCCCGGAGGGATCGCAGCGCGTTGAGAAGGGATGATAAATTGAATCGTGAATGCCTGTGGCCTTTTTGGCCATCCCGGAGGGATAACAGCCATTAGCCGGGGGTTGAGCGCAGCGACACCCCCGGAACGCATGAAAAGAACAGGCCCGATCCCGGAGGGATCGCAGAGTCGGGAAGGGATTATAAAATGTCGGCCTGGCATCCCGCTGGGATGCGGGTTGCGTTCTGACCGTTGACCGGTGGTCTCGTCGCGGTGCGCCTCAACCACCGGCCAATGGCTGGCACCCTCTCCGGGGTGCCGTGAATGCCCGATCATCCCCCCCGGGAAATCGGTCAACGCCCACTCCCATCTGCCCACCCGTCCGCCAACAAAAAGCATGAAGTTGCTTGCCAAACGCGGTTTTCCAGAGCATTCGTTTAATAACATTATGAAATTTTCATTCAAACGTGCAGTCGCAGCGCTGGCTCTGTGGACTGTAACAACTCAATTTGCCTCGGCTGAAACGACCCTGAAGGTCGGCGATCCCGCGCCCAAACTGGACGTCGCAAAGTGGGTCCAGGGGGATGGCGTCAAGGAATTCAAGAAGGGCAAGGCCTACATCGTCGAATTCTGGGCCACCTGGTGCGGACCGTGCCGCGTCTCGATCCCCCACCTGAACGAGATCCACAACAAGTTCAAGGACAAGGGCCTGGTCGTGATCGGTCAGAACTGCTGGGAGCGGGATGAGTCGCTGGTCGAGCCGTTCATCAAGAAAATGGGCGACAAGATGACCTATAATGTGCCCCTCGACAACAAAGCCGACAATAAGAAGGGGGCCATGGCCGCCAACTGGATGGAAGCCGCCGGCCAGAACGGGATTCCCTCCGCCTTCCTCATTGATACCAAGGGCACCGTGGTTTGGATCGGCCACCCCATGAACCTCAAGGAATCGATGATCGAAGAGGTCCTCGCTGGAAAGTTCGATGTGAAGGCCGCTGCCGAGGCCGCCGCAAAGCAGGCCGCCGCCGAGTCCACCATGAAGAAGATCAGCACCGATCTCGGCAAGGCCATGAAAGACAAGAACTGGGCCGAAGCCCTCGCCAAGACCGATGAGCTCGAGAAGGCCCTCCCCTCCGAGGACAAAACCTCCATCAATTACACCCGGTTCAACATCCTGATCATGAGCAAGGATTACCCCGCCGCCTCCAAGCTGGCCTCCAAAATGTCCCAGGACAACAAGGATCCCCAGCTCCAGAACGCCATCGCCTGGCGCATCATCACCGACAAGGAAAACCCGAAGCCGGACTATGAAACCGCCGCCAAGATCATCGACCGCGGCGTGACCGCCTCCGGCAGCACCAACTCCGCCATCCTCGACACCGCCGCCCGCGTCTATTACATGAAGGGCGACAAGGAAAAGGCAGCCTCCCTCGCCCAGAAGGCCCTGGACAATGCCGAAGGCGACGAAAAGGCGACCTACAAGACCAAGCTCGAGAAGATCAAGAAGGGCGAGCCCCTGCAGGACGAACAATAAGCCGCACACCCATTCTCTCCCACCCGGAGCCTGCACCCAACTGGTGCAACTCCGGGTTTTCTTTTTCCCGCAGAGCCACCAAACCCCGACCCCGGCGCGGGAACCCACCGGACGGGCACCCCCCGAAAATCCGGCAGGATGGGGGAAATGCCGCCCTGTCTCTTTTTCCACTCGTCATCACCCTGCAGGTTTTGCATGATATGCACAGGGTAATAAATGGACGTTGCCACTCCCAACCTGCACACGGCCACCGACGCGCCGCCCTTGCGGTGCGCCCGGGCTCATTGTTTCCCGGGCACGCCGGTCCACGCCACCTTCGCCCCAACCTGATCCCATGAACGATACCGCCAAATTCGACTCCGTCGTCAGCTTCCTCCGGGCCAGAGCGACGCCGGGCTGAGAGCCTGCACCAACAAAATCCTGGCCATGATCGGAGGCCTGACACAATGAACCACCCCCTCCTCGCGCTTCCTGCGGGCTACGCTGACTGGCTGACGAGCCTAAAGCAACGCATTCAGGGTGCTAGACAGCGTGCGCTGCTTTCCGCAAATGCTGAGCAAATCCGGCTCTACCACGACATCGGGCGGGATATTCTGGTCCGCCAAAGTCAGCAAGGCTGGGGAGCCAGGATCATTGAACGCCTCTCCGCCGACCTCCGCGCCGCCTTTCCCGGCATGAAAGGATTCTCCGTTCGCAACCTGCTCTATATGAGGCAATTTGCTGAACAATGTCCGCACGGTCTATTTGTGCAGCAGTCTGCTGCACAAATTGGCCAGCAGTCTGCCGACCAATTGCCCTGGTTCCATATTGTCACCCTCCTCACCAAGCTTTCAGACGTCACCCTCCGAGACTGGTCATCGGGCTGCTGCTCTGCCGAACCCAAAACCGTCTCGTCGCCGAATACGCCCTCTCCGGTGTCAACAAACCAATCGGCGTGGCCGAATACCAACTCGTCCGCGCCCTGCCCGAGCCGCTCGATACCAGCCTCCCCAGCATCGAGGCCATCGAAGCCGAACTCGGGCGCGATCTGCAGCCCGACACTGCCGCACCCTCCCCCATCTCTCCGATGGCCACCCAGCCATGAAAAGCGACAAGGAAAAGGCAGCCTCCCTCGCCCGGAAGGCCCTGGACAATGCCGAAGGCGACGAAAAGGCGACCTACAAGACCAAGCTCGAGAAGATCAAGAAGGGCGAGCCCCTGCAGGACGAGCAATAAGCCGCACCCCGATTCTCTCGAACCCGGAGCCTGCACCCAACTGATGCAACTCCGGGTTTTCTTTTTCCTCCAGAGCCACGGGGCCACGCCCGCACACCAGCGCCACGCTGGAAGGTCGCCGCCGGACCGGGCCTTGGCCGGGGTGCCATGAGGTTTTCCGTTTTCCACAAACCCGGTTCCCCAATAAGCTTCCACCCATGAGCCAGGCCGACATCCGTTGGATTCGACGCTTCCAGAATTATGGGCATGCACTGGCACGGCTGTCCGACTGATCTTCCCCCTATATTTGTCAATTAAAGTGGGTTGTAGATAATACAGACTGCTATTTACAGAGGTTTAGCTGTTGTCTCTAATATATTGCTATTGTTCTTGCCCGCTTCCCTCCGATTCCGTAGGGTTGGTCCATC
>CAIWMU010000207.1 GCA_903913865.1 uncultured Verrucomicrobia subdivision 3 bacterium | reverse complement strand
TTGTGTGGGTGGAGGTGCGGGTGGGTCTTCTCCCTGAGGCTCGTGGACTTGGCACTTGGACACTTAGATCTTAGTTCTTAAACACTTAAAACTTCAGGAGCCGCGAAGCGGTCGGAAAAAAATTGGAAAATATGAAAACAGAAAGCATTGATCGCTGGGGTCGCTGGGTGCGGTGGCAGATGCCTGTGCTTGCCTGGCCCTTTCGGCGTTTGGCAGTCAGGCGTCTGGCGGCTGGGCGTCTCGTTATCAGCACACTACCGCACCTGGTCTGGGCGTTGGATTCACCGGATGGTGGGGTGCGGGCAGTCGCCGCCCGGGCACTCGCTTCCTTGGGAGAAAACGCGGAGTGTGTGGATGCGCTGTGTGTGGCATGGGCGGCGGGCCGGGATGGGAGGTTGGGGAAGATCGTGGGGGAATGCCGGTATCAGGCGAAAAGCCCTGTGCGGTGCCATGTGCTATCCGGCTTGCAGGCAGGCCGTGTGGAGGAGTTGGCGAGGGAGGGGGCGGAAGTGGTAGCGGAGCTGGTGGCGGCGTTGGGTGACAAGGATAAGGGGTTGGCAGCGGGGGCAAGGCGGGTATTGGAGGTCTTTGTGACAGCCGATGCGCTCGTGGACGCGGCGCTGGATCACAGTGCGGGAGCGGTGCTTTTGCCCATCATCAACGCCCGGGCGGTCCGGCACTCGAGCGAGGGGCGTTGGTTGCTCTACCTCGCGCTTGCGGGGCGGTTTGATGAGTATTTGGGTGCGGACTTTGAGTTCCAGACGTTGCGGGCCGAGTTCCGTGCTGCAGCCCCGGAACTCCAGGGCCGCATCCGGGAGTCGATCGTGCGCAGTGGCGACACGCGGATGAACCCGCTCTTTGTTGCGGAGAAAAAGCAGGGGTTGCTGGCGGACCTCGGGGATCACGATGCAGAGCTGCTGGTGAAGCTGAACGCCCGGAACCAGAACTGGGATGTGCTGTTCAAGTTCTTCTGGGTGCTCCCCGCCCGGCACATCCGGGAGGCTGTGGCTGCCATGGTCAAGGCCGGGTGGGAACCGGAGGATGTGGAGCACCAATCCCTGTTCCAAAAGTTGGCGGGGCTTCTGCCCACGTGTGGGGTGGCCCCGAAGGCGGGGACCGGTCCGGTGCTGCTAAATCACCTGCTCCTGAATCCCCTGCTCCTGAAATGGATGGCGCGTGGGGAAACGGAATGGGGGGGCGAACCGGAGCACCAGCTAAGAAACCGGCTGAAGGATGCCGTGCCCCCACCGGAACAGATCGCCGCGCTTGGTGCCCTGCGTGTGCAGGGGAAACTCTCAGCGGAAACGCTCGACCTTGCGGCCCGGAGTGTCCACTGGCTGGTGCGCATCGTTGCCACGGCGCTGGGAGGGCCGTTCCATCCAGACGGTCCCGGTGGCCAGGAGTGGATCACCCGCCTCCAAACGGCCGCAGATCTGGAGAGTATCTGGGGACTCAAGCCGTGCCATGTGCCCCGTGATGGTTTGGAGGCGCTGCAGGAGGGGCTCTTCCGGCTGAGCGACCGCCGGGTGGCGGGTGGGCTGAACCTGTTGGAGGCCGTGGTGGCCCATTATACCGCCCACGACATTGAGATTGAAGTTGGCGCGCGGGTGGTCGTGAGCGAGGATTCCTTTGAGATTGGAGGTTGATACCCATGCGCCCGGCCCCCGGCAGGGGTGCTGATTACGATTGGATGGTGGGACGGTGGTGTCGTCGCGGTGATCCTCAGCCACCGGCTACGCGCTTTCAAGCCTCCGGCTTGGGGGGGGCAGAGTACGCCCCGGCAAAATGAACCATCCACGGGGCTGCGGGTGTGCCCCGGCCCCAACTGTGGCGCCCCCCCTCATACTCCGCTTGCAACCCCATGCCCTGCCCGGTTTTAATCCCCCCCTCCCCACATTCCATGCGGAATATCTCCTTGCCCTGCCAGTCGTTTGCACGCTATTTGATTGGCGTGAACATGATTCGATTTGCCTGTGCCGTCCTGACGCTTCCCATGCTCGCCTCGGGTGCGGACTGGAAGTTGGTCTGGTCGGATGAGTTCGACAAGCCCGGCCTGCCGGATCCGGCCAAATGGGGGTATGAGACCGGATTCGTCCGCAACAATGAATCACAGTTCTACACCAGCAACCGGAAGGAAAACGCCCGTGTTGAAAACGGACTGTTGATCATTGAAGCGCGGAGGGAAAAGTTTCCCAATCCCGATGTGAAGCAGGGAGGTGGAGTCAAGAGCCATGAGATGGCGGATTATACATCGGCGAGTCTGACCACTGAGGGAAAAGCAGCCTGGACCTATGGCAGGGTGGAGGTGAAGGCGAAGGTGCCCGGCGGTCGTGGCACGTGGCCGGCCATCTGGATGCTCGGCTCGAACAGACTCAAGGCAGGCTGGCCGGCCTGCGGAGAATTGGACATCATGGAGTTCGTGGGCTATGAACCGGGAATCATCCATGCAAATGTTCACACCGCCAAATACAACCACACGAAGGGCACCGGTCGGGGGGACAAGATCCGGATTGCTGACGCTGATACCGTCTTTCACGTTTATGCGATGGAATGGTTCAATGACCGTTTGGATTTTTTTGTGGATGGGCAGAAGTATTTCACCTGCAAAAACGACAATGGCGGGAACGAGTCCTGGCCCTTCGACAAACCGGAATATCTGATTCTGAACCTTGCGATTGGTGGTGCGTGGGGTGGACGGAATGGGATTGACGATGCCATCTTCCCGGCCCGCTACGAGATTGATTACGTTCGGGTCTATCAGTCAGCCACCAAAGTTCCATAGAGGCGGGTTCACACTTTTGATTTATGATGAAGAAATTTGCAGCTGTTGCAGTGGCTTTTTTGGTGAGTGGTGTTCTCTGGAGCGCCCGGGCGTGGGACTATGATGCGCATCGCACGATAAACCTGCTGGCCCTTTCCTCACTGCCTACGAACTTTCCCGCGTTCGCCACGGCACCGGAGGCCAGGGAGCGGATCGGCTTCCTTGCAGGGGAGCCTGACCGATGGAGGAACTCGCCGGATCTGGCCTTGAAACATTGCAACGGGCCGGACCACTACATCGATGCGGAGGAACTGGCCACCCATGGCATGGATATCTTGAAGCTGCCGGTGTTCCGCTACGATTTCGTTGCCAATCTGGCTCTCTGGCGGGCGGCACACCCGGCTGCGGACGGGGCGGGGATGGCTGCCAAAAATGAGGATCACACCCGGGAACTGGTGGGTTTGCTGCCATGGTCCCTCACGGAGCAGTATGGGAGGGCGAAATCGGGCTTCTCCTACCTGAAGGAATACGAGACAGCCGGTTCCCCTGCGGAGATTGCGAACGCACGGGCCAACATCATCTATGTGATGGGGGTGATGGGGCATATGGCCGGAGATAGCTCGCAGCCTCTCCATACAACGATTCATCACCATGGGTGGGTGGGTGCCAACCCGGGGGGGTATTCCACGAATGGCAGGGTTCACAGCTGGATCGACGGGGGGTTCTTTGCCAAGGTGGGTGGGGTGGATGTGGCAAAATTGCAGAAGGGGATGCGGCCTGCGCGGCTGGTCATGCTGGGAGATCGCCCTGCGAAGCCCGCCGAGGTTTTCCAGGTGGTGACGGCTTTTATCGCGGAGCAGAACAAGCTGGTGGAGTCGCTCTACATTCTGGATAAGGAGGGCAAACTTTCCGGCAACGGCTCGGTGGGGCTGGAGGGCAAGGCATTCATGGAACAGCAGTTGATGAAGGGCGCTCAACTGCTGGGAGATTTGTGGTTTTCCGCCTGGGAACAAGCGACCGAGGATTCGTTCCTGAAAGGGCAATTGGCCAAAAGAAAAGGGGCCCAGGCTGACAAATGAGCCTTCCCGCGAGGGGTGCCCGCAGCATGGAGTGCAGCTTTTAACATGAAAATAAATAGTATGAGTATGTTTTTTCGCATTTGTCCGGCATTGTGCCTGTGCGCTTCTGCGTTAATGGGGTTCGCCCAGGGGCCTGCTTCCATCCAGGTGGATCTGGGGCAGCCGGGGCATGCAATCAGTCCCATGCTATGGGGGATCTTTTTCGAGGATATCAACTGCTCCGCAGATGGCGGGCTGTATGCCGAATTGGTCAGGAACCGGAATTTTGAGGACTCTGACCAGCCTGAACACTGGGCGTTGAATGCGGGGAGTGGAGCGGGGGGGCGGGCAACGATGTCGGTCGATAGATCCATGCCCGCAGCTCCGGGGAACCCGCGCAGTTTGCGGGTGGATGTGGAATCGGTGGCAGGGGCGCGTGTGGCTCTCGTGAACGAGGGATTCTGGGGCATGGGGGTTGTAAAAGGGGAGGCTTACCGCCTGAGCCTGCTCAGCCGGGCAGAGGGGATTGAGAGGTTGACGGTTTCCATCGAGAGTTCGGGGGGGAAGGTGTATGCATCCCGGGAGTTCAAAAAACTGGGGGCTGACTGGCAGGCGCTCAATGCCAATTTGGTGCCGAATATGACAGATCCGAAGGCGCGTCTGGTGATTTCCACCACCCGCCCGGGCAAGTTTTGGGTGGACATGGTTTCACTTTTCCCGGCGAAGACCTGGAAGGGGAGGTCCAACGGGCTCAGGGTGGATCTCGCCAAAAAGCTTGCCGATCTGGGGCCGGCTTTTGTGCGCTTTCCAGGCGGTTGCTGGGTGGAGGGGGATACCATGAAGGATGCCTACCGCTGGAAGGAGACGATCGGCCCCGTGGCAGCGCGGAGGACCCAGAGGAACATCTGGCAATACCAGGCGACGCATGGCATCGGGTATCACGAGTATCTTGTATTGTGCGAGGATCTGAAGGCGGAACCGCTGTTTGTGATCAACTGCGGGATGTCCCACAAGGAAGTGGTTCCAATGGACAAGATGGGGGAATTTGTGCAGGACGCGCTGGATGCGATCGAATACGCGAACGGGCCGACAGAAAGCAAGTGGGGGGCTGT
The DNA here is from genome assembly GCA_903913865.1 of uncultured Verrucomicrobia subdivision 3 bacterium. Classification (GTDB taxonomy): domain Bacteria; phylum Verrucomicrobiota; class Verrucomicrobiia; order Limisphaerales; family UBA8199; genus UBA693. The sequence goes on along the minus strand of CAIWMU010000207.1, from coordinate 22,274 downwards.
GCGCGCGCGAAACGGGCATCCCGGACCCTTTGGCTTGAAGTACATGGAAATCGGGAATGAAAACGGTGGGGCGGCCTACCATGAGCGATATGCCCTGATCTACGATGCGATCAAGGGGAAATACCCGGCGATGCATCTGATTGCCAATGAGTGGAACGGGCGGCCCAGCAACCGGTCCATTGAGGTGCTGGACGAGCACTATTACTCGAGCCCGGAGTTTTTCATCCGGCAGGCGGGCAAGTATGACAGCTACGACCGGCGTGCCCACAAGGTTTACGTGGGGGAGTATGCCGTGACGCAGGGCGGTGGACTTGGAAACCTCCGGGCGGCGGTGGGTGAGGCGGCGTTCATGGCGGGGATGGAGAGGAATTCGGATGTGGTCGTGATGTCCTCCTACGCGCCGCTCTTTGCCAATGTGAACTACAAGAAGTGGAATCCTGACCTGATCAACTTCGACAGTTCGCGGGTGTTCGGGCTGCCCGGTTATTATGTGCAGCAGATGTTTAGCCGGAACAGGGGGGATGTCGTTCTTCCAATCACGGTGCAGGCAGCCGATGTTCAGGCTGTGGCAAAGTCGGGGGGCGTGGGTGTGGGCACATGGCTTACCGAGGCTGAATTCAAGGATATGAAGGTGACCCGGGCTGGGGAGGTTTTGTTCCAGGCGGATTTTTCGAATGGAACAGCACCGTGGCGGCTGAAAAGCGGCAAGTGGTCCGTGAAGGAGGGAATCCTTTGCCAGGAGCAGCACGCGGAGAATGTGAGGGCTTTCGTCGGGGACAAGTCCTGGACGGATTATACCTATACGCTGAAAGCGCGAAAGACGGGGGGCGCGGAGGGGTTCCTGATTCCTTTCCTTGTATCGGACGACGAGGCAAAGGGGTGGTGGAACATCGGCGGGTGGGGGAACCAGCGGCATGGGATCGAGATGGACGGGATGGACCGCGTGGAGGTGCCGGGTCGGATCGAGACAGGGCGCTGGTATGACATCCGGATCGAGGTGAAGGGGCCGAGGGTGCGTTGTTATCTGGATGATGTGCTGATCCATGATGTTCAGGGCAGTCCGATGAAGAGCCTTGTGGCGACAGCGAGTCTGGACAGGAAGGCCTCCGAGGCGATCATCAAGGTCGTGAATGCATCAGCTGAAGCGATTCAGACCCGGATCGGATTTACGGGAGGGCGGCATGGATCGGTGGTGACGGGCACAGTGCTGACTTCGGGGAGTGCGACCGATGAGAACACCCTCGAGGAGCCGGAGAAGGTGTGCACGAGGCCCGTGGCGGGTTTGCGGTTTGAGGACGGGTGCATCAACCATTCCTTCCCGGGGAACTCAGTGACGGTGCTGCGGGTTCCGGTTGCGACGAAGTGATTCGCCGGGGATGGGGTGGAAATGAGGATGGCACGTAATGAGGCTACCGGGACGGTTGGCGGTCCCGGGAAGGGGCCTGACGGTGTGTGTGTGCCTCTAGTTGGGACGCCCGGGGGAGGCGGAGAGGCTTGCGAAGGTGGCAGTTGCGCGGGTTGGGTGGAGCGGTTTGTCCAGCATCTGAGGACGGACAAGGGCGCATCCGACTATACGGTGAGAAATTATTCGCACGGGTTGCGTGAATTTATCGCGTGGCACGTGGAGGTTCGCGGCGGGGAACCGCAATGGGGCTCGCTAGTGAGGGACGATTTCCGGATGTATTTGCGGGCGCTTGGCCGGAAAGGGCTGGGGCGTTCCGCGATTCAACTGCGGTTTTCGGCGCTGCGGACGTTTTTCAAGTTCCTTGTGCGGAGGGCGGTGGTGGGGGCCTCTCCAATCCGGAACATCTCGCTGCCGAAACCGGGGAGGCGCCTGCCAAGGTTCCTGACGGCGGACCAGATGGTGAGGTTGCTTGCGGCACCGCTGGCGGGGGTTCCGCCGGGGGATGGGGCAGGGCTGGAGGCGAGGATCGAGGCACTGCGGGATTGTGCGATCCTGGAGACGTTTTATTCGGCAGGGTTGCGGATCAGTGAGCTGTGCGGGCTGCGCGTATGTGACATCGACTGGGATCAGGGGATTTTGAGGGTGATGGGAAAGGGGCGGAAGGAGCGTCAAAGCCCAGTGGGAGGTCGGGCACTGGGGGCGATCCGGGCCTACTGGGATGCCATGGGTGGAGGGCCTCCGTCGGACGGGACGGTGTTCCTTGCCGGGCCGGGTGAATCACGGGGTGTGAGTCCGAGGGGGCTGCAGAAGCGATTGAAGCGGTATCTGGCCCAGGCGGGGCTGGATCCGGCGCTGAGCCCACACAAGCTGCGCCACAGCTACGCGACCCACATGCTGGATGCAGGGGCCGATCTGCGGAGTGTGCAGGAGATGCTCGGACATCAACACCTGACTTCGACGCAGATATACACGCACATCACGGCGGAACGGTTGAAGCGGGTTTACGATGCGGCGCACCCAAGGGCTTGATGGCAGGGAGGCTCTGGCAGCGACGGAGTGGGAATTGGGAGGGGGAGGTTTAACCACGAAAGGCACGAATTACACGAAAGGGGTGGTTTCTTTCCCTGTGTTTCCGGACTTGAGCACCCCGGGGATAGATTGTAGATCCACATTGCATCCGCACTCGACGCTGCCGATCCGGCGTGCGAGGACGAACCGTATGACTCCCTCGCTGACCTTCTTGTCCAGCTGCATGGCCCGCAAAAGGCGACTCTCCTCGGTAGCCTTGAGCTGAACCCGGGTGGGAAGACCTGCCTGCGCGAGGATGCGCTCGATGCGGTTGCGGTCCTGCTCCCCAAGGGACATGGAACGTCTGGAAAGATCGGCTGCAGCGACCATTCCTATGGATATCGCCTCCCCGTGAAGGTATTTCCCGTATTTGGATATGGCCTCCAGGCCATGGCCGATCGTGTGGCCAAAATTCAATATCGCCCGCAGTCCGGATTCTGTCTCGTCCTGACTGACCACATCCGCCTTGATCTCGCAGCACCGTGCGATGACCTTTGCGAGCACCCGACCATCCCTGCTGTTCAATGCTCCGATGGAGCGCTCGAGCTGTTTGAAAAACGGCGCATCATAGATGATGCCATATTTGATCACCTCCGCCAGACCTGCCCGGTATTCGCGGTCGGGCAGGCTGGCAAGAGAGTCGAGATCACAAAGCACCAACCGGGGTTGATGGAATGCACCCACCAGGTTCTTGCCTGCGGGCAGGTTGACCCCCACCTTTCCGCCCACAGAGCTGTCCACCTGGGCCAGAAGGGTGGTGGGAACCTGAACAAATGGAATGCCGCGAAGGTAGGTGGCTGCGACGAAGCCTGCGAGATCCCCCACCACACCGCCACCCAGGGCCACCACAAAGGACTTTCGCTCGAGGCGCTGCTCAGCCAGCTGATGATAGCAGCGCTCAACAGTCCTGATGGCCTTGGACTTCTCTCCCGCCGGGACCACGATCAGGGATGTCGAAAACCCTGCTTTTTCCAGGGAGGCACAGATGATTTTGGAGTAGAGGGGGGCGACGTTCCCATCCGTGATGACGGCACAACGCTGGCCCAGACGCAGGGCGGCACAGGCAGCCCCCACTTGTTCCATCAAGCCGGTTCCAATCCGGATATCATAACTTCGTTTGCCCAAGGCAACAGATACAACACGCACAGCCCAAGGATAGGGACTTCCACCAAGCTGTCAAAAGTTCATCGGCCCTCGAATGTGCCCCACACCCCGAGCCCTTTCGGCAGACCGGGGTGCCATCAACCGTTGATTTCACTTTTCACTTTCCCGCATGGCTGGCACTCTTTGGACAGTCTCGATCACAACTTATGAAGTCACAATACCGCCCTGTCCTTTTGCTTTGGGTGCTCTGCACGCTGTGCTCCCTCCAGCTGTTCACATCCCCGGTCGCCGCACAGAGTGCTGAGACACCGGCCCAGCACGACAAGCGCATGGGATGGTTTCGGGAGGCCCGTTTCGGTCTGTTCATCCATTGGGGCGTTTACTCCGTTCCCGCAGGGGAATGGGCAGGGAAGACGAACTATGGAGAATGGTTCATGGAGGAGACAAAAATGCCCGTCTCCCAATACGAGAAGTTTGCCTCCCGGTTTAATCCCGTGAAGTTCGACGCATCACAATGGGTGCAAATGGCTAAAAACGCGGGCATGAAATATATCGTGATCACCTCCAAGCATCATGATGGATTTGGCATGTGGCCATCAGCTCAGACGGATTGGTGCATCAAGAACACCCCGTTCAAGCGGGATCCCCTCAAGGAATTGGCCGCAGCCTGCAAGAAGGAGGGCATCACTTTCTGCTTCTACCATTCCATCATGGATTGGCACCACCCCGATTGGGGCACCCGCCGGGCGTGGAATGACACTGCCACCGGTTCGCCGGACATGGATCGTTATACAGCCTACATGAAGGCCCAACTCAAGGAGTTGCTCACGGGGTATGGCCCCTTGGGAATTCTTTGGTTTGATGGGGAATGGGAATCACCCTGGACAAACGAGCGGGGTGTGGATCTCTACAAATATGTCCGCAGCCTTCAACCGAATACCATCGTCAACAACAGGGTGGGGAAGGGGCGCACCGGGATGGCCGGGATGGATCAGGGCAAAGACAAGGCAGGGGATTACGGAACCCCGGAGCAGGAAATCCCCCCGACGGGATTTGGTACGGGTGTGGATTGGGAATCGTGCATGACGATGAACAATCATTGGGGATATAACAAAAACGACAAGAACTGGAAGTCCACCGCCATTCTGCTTCGAAATCTCGTTGATTGTGCCAGCAAGGGAGGAAACTACCTTCTCAACGTCGGACCCACATCCGAGGGGCTTGTGCCTGCTGAAAGTGTGCAGCGTCTCGCTGAGATTGGGGAATGGATGAAGGTCAACGGGGAGTCGGTTCATGGCACCCAGGCCAGTCCGTTTGAAAAGCTGGCCTGGGGGAGGTGCACGCAGAAATCGATCGGCAGTGGCAAGACCCGCCTGTATCTGCATGTGTTCGACCGGCCTGCGGATGGCCAGCTTGTGCTTGCTGGATTGGCCAATCAAGTCGCCGCTGTTCGCATGCTTGACGGTGGACGGAAGCTGGATTTCACGTCGCGGAACAACACGGTCACGATCGCGTTGCCGGAGGGGGCTCTGAACTCACATGACACGGTGGTCGTTGTTGAAATCAAGGGAAAGACCCGGATCATCAAGCCCGATCCCTACGCGGATGAGACGACGCAGGAAAAGGATGCCCGGTTGAAATGGTGGAGGGAGGCGCGGTTTGGAATGTTCGTCCATTGGGGCGTTTATTCGGTTCCTGCAGGGACCTACAATGGGCACCAGATTCCCGGTATCGGTGAATGGATCATGAATCAGGGGAAAATTCCCATGGCCGAATACCAAGGGTATGCAAAGCAGTTTGATCCGGTGAAATTCAACGCTGACGAATGGGTCAAACTGGCGCGGGATGCCGGCATGAAATACATCGTCATCACCTCCAAGCACCATGATGGATTTGCCATGTTCGATTCCAAAGCCTCCAGTTGGAACATCATGCAGGCCTCCCCCTTTCATCGGGATCCGCTGCAGGAATTGGCGACCGCCTGCCGCAAATACGGTTTGAAGCTGGGCTTCTATTATTCCCAGGCACAGGACTGGAACAACGGAGGTTCTGCCGCAGGCGGCAAGTGGGACAAGGCGCAGGAGCACAGCATGGATGATTACATAAACCAGGTGGCCGTGCCGCAAGTAAAGGAGATTCTTGGTAATTACGGGGAATTTCCTTCTGTCATCTGGTGGGATACTCCGGAAAACATGAATCAGGAGCGGGCCGAAAAGTTGCTGACCTTGTTGCATCAGAAGCCCGGGATCATTCACAATAACCGTCTGGGTGGGGGCTTCAAGGGGGATACCGAAACGCCTGAGCAATACATTCCAGCCACCGGTTACCCAGGGCGGGATTGGGAGACCTGCATGACCATGAATGACACATGGGGTTTCAAGAGCTACGATCAAGCGTGGAAAGGGACGGATGTCCTGATCCGGAATCTTGTGGATATCGCCAGCAAGGGGGGCAACTACCTGCTGAACGTGGGGCCAACCTCGGAAGGGCAGATTCCGGCTCCATCCATTGAGCGGCTAAAGGCCGTTGGAGCCTGGATGAAGGCAAACGGTGAATCCATCTATGGGACATCCGCCAGCCCGTTCAAGCGGATTCCATGGGGGCGTTGCACCAAACTAGTCAAAGGGGACGCCACAACACTCTATTTGCATGTTTTTGACTGGCCTGCGGACGGAAAACTTCTGGTGCCGGGCTTGATGAGCCGGGCGCAGGGTGCATATCTGCTTGCGGATCGGGGCCACAAGCTGGCCACGCGGGAATCGGCCGAAGGCCTGATCATTGATATTCCAGCCCAATCTCCCGATTCAATTGCCTCGGTTGTGGTGCTCAAGATCAAGGGTGAAGTGAAGATCGAGAATCCCGGAGTGGTTCAGGATTACGACGGATCGATTTCTCTCGCCGCGAGTGAGGCTGGCATTCATGGCGACCAACTGAAATACGAGTCCGGTGGAAATCGCGACAACCTTGGCTTCTGGTTGAATCCTTCCGATTGGGCCGACTGGGATGTCAAGGTCAGCAAGTCAGGGCGGTTTGAGGTGTCTGCTGAGATCGCTTCCGAGGGGTCCGGATCGTTTGTCGTGAGTTGCGGATCACAATCGGTCAAGGGCAAGGCCCCGAACACAAGCGACTACGGCAAATTTCGTTCGATGAAGTTGGGGACTTTGGAGATCAGCGCGCCGGGACACATCACTATTTCCATCAAGCCGGTTGCAGAGGGATGGCAGCCCATTAACTTGAAGGCAATCCGGTTGAAGCCTGCTCCTGGAGAGGGCAAGTAGTTCAAGGCCTTCGGGAAGGCCTTTGGATGCGGGGCGGGGGGCAGCGTGCTTGAGGATTTTTCCGGCACCGCATGTGCGTCCTGTTTCGTGTTCGTGCAGGGAGTGAAATCGGACCGTTGAACTGGATTCAGCACGGCCGGTTTTGCATATTTTTCCCTGCGGGAATTGGTCGTCTAAATTTGAGGTTATCAGCGTTTGCAAGGGAGGATTAGGAGGTTTACGGTAGGTCTGATTTATGGAACACGGTCTTGTCATAGATATCGCTGTTTGCATCATCGCGGCGTGGGTGGTTGCTGTGAGTTGCCATGTGGCCCGGCAACCGTTGTTGCTGGCATATCTGGCAGCAGGGTATGCCATCGGACCCCGTGGATTCAAATGGGTGACCGATGCGGAATCGATTCAGACGATTTCCGGCATCGGGTTGATCCTTCTCCTGTTCATGATCGGGCTGGAAATGGATCTTAAAAAGATGTCGAGCGCAGGCAAGGCGCTTACTGTCACCGCATTGGCTCAGATCGTGGGTTGCTTTCTTCTGGGATTCGCTTTTTTTCGATGGACCGGTTTTGCAGGAAACGGATTGGAGGCCATCTATCTTGCGGTCGCGGCGGCGATGAGCAGCACCGTGATCATCATCAAGATTCTGCATGACAAACATGAGTTGGAAACCGTCTCAGGACGGATCACCCTTGGCGTGCTTGTCCTCCAGGATCTGGCAGTGATTCTGTTCCTGGCAATCCAGCCCAATCTGAAAGATCCATCCCTCGTGGCGCTTCTACTGGCATTCGGGAAAGTCCTCCTGCTGGTGGGGGTTGCCTATGTTGCGAGCCGGTTCCTGCTGCCTCCTGTGTTCAAGGCAGTGGCCCGGCAACCCGAACTTGTGCTTGTGGGTGCCCTGGCATGGTGTTTCGCGATGGCGGGCTTTGCTGGAGAACTGGGGCTATCAAGGGAGATGGGTGCGTTGGTCGCCGGAGTCATGGTTTCGACCTTCCCCTACACCTTGGATGTAGTGGCCAAAGTCACCAGTATCCGTGATTTCTTTGTGACGCTCTTCTTTGTGGGATTGGGGATGTCGATTCCAAGCCCCACACTGAGTTTGCTTGCGTGGACTTTGGCATTCAGTGTTTTCATTCTTGTCAGCCGGTTGGTGACTGTTTTTCCCACCCTGTATGGGTTGCGGATGGGGCACCGGGTCAGCCTCGTTCCCTCCATCAATCTGTGCCAGATGAGCGAGCTTTCGCTGGTGCTCCTGACGATGGGTGCTGCGGTTGGTGATGTTTCAAAGCGGTCGTTGAGCGTTGCCGCCTTTGCCTTCGCATGGATGGCCGTCAATTCCACGTATGCCATCGTCAAAAGTGACCAGATCCTCAGGAATGCATCTCCCTGGTTGAAGCGGCTTGGGCTTCCGGATGTGGTCGGGTCGGGACCGGTAGCGGCACCTTCTGATGCCCCGAAGCGCTTGTTCATTCTGGGCTTCTCTCCGGCAGCGAGTTCCCTTCTGGAGGAGTTGACCAGGAACCGTCCCGGGCTGATTGGCGAGTTGAGGATTTTGGATTTCAATCCCCAGGCCATCCAGCGGTTGCGGGGACTTGGAGTGGATGTCATTTACGGGGACATTGGTCAGCCCGAAATACTGCTTCACGCAGGCGTAGCCGGGGCGGGAATCATTGTTTGCACTGTCCCGGACCTGCTGCTGAAAGGGACTACGAACCTGAAGTTGCTGCGCCAGTTGCGGAATCTAAATCCCACGGCCAGGATCATTACGAATGCGGGGCGCTTGGACGAAGTCCCCTCCCTGTATGCGGCAGGGGCCGACTACGTCACCATTCCGAGGATGCTTGAGGCAGTGGACCTCGTGCAATTGCTGGATGCTGCTGAAAAGAACCTCCTGTTGGAGAAACGGAACCGGCAGGCTGGAATGCTTGAAAATCGGAACGAGGTTCTGGCTTAGCGGGGCGATTGATTTGTGGCAATCACGTGAAATCTTGATTGTCTTCCCCGGGATGGGCAGAATTTTGCCTGAAGAACGACAATACCTTTTACCAGAGTTCATTCGGTGAACTCTGATTGCCGAGGATGTCGATCCTTTGAAGAAATAATCATGCTGAAAAACGTTAATCTGATCCGGGCGCAGGCTGCAGCGGTAGCTGCCGCAAAGGCTGTTGGGGTGGACATGCGGCGGAATTTGAACCAGCCGAAGAGTGCGAATGAGGTCACCCAGCATGATATCAAATTGGAACTGGATGTTCAGTCCCAGACAATGATAGAGGGCCGTCTGCGAAAGGCTTTTCCTGCCATACCGATCCTCGGCGAGGAGGGACTGGTTGGGGATACCACAAGCGGTGTTCGATGGGTGGTCGATCCCATAGACGGCACGGTGAACTTTGCCTACTCGATCCCCCATGCATGCGTTTCCATCGCCTTGCAGGGTAGATGTGAAAAGGGTCGTCCTGACTATGAGGATGGTTATAACACCCTTCTGGGGGTTGTGTATGATCCCTTTTGCAACGAACTGTGGACGGCAATCCGCGGCCAGCCCGCGATGCTGAATGGCGTGCCTGCAAAGGTGAGTCAACGGCGACGTTTGGCCGAAGCCCTTGTCTCGATGGGATTCGCCAAGACCCGCGAGAACCTCGATGCAACGCTCCCTTATTTCGTGGAGTTGGTGCACAAAATCCGGAAGATGCGGATCATGGGTGCTGCGGCCCTTGCCCTCACCTATACCGCGAGTGGACGGTTTGAGGCCTACATCGAGAGGGGGGTCCGGCTGTGGGATATCGCAGCCGGAGGTCTTATCCTCGAGTCTGCCGGGGGCAGGTTCGAGCATCATGCGGTCGATAGCAATTACACTTACAGCCTCCTCGCCACAAACGGCGTGATTCATCGAAAGTTTGTCATTCCCAAGTAACGGTTCAACCCATGCAAACACACACCCGACTCCTCTTCCTCTTCGGATTATGCCTGTCCTTGTTTTCCGCGCAGGCGGGAACACTGGCGCAATTTAGGACCCCCTTCGGGGATCTGGATGTCGAACTTTACGACAAGGAGAAGCCTGTCACCGTGGAGAACTTCAAGAGCCTTGTGCGGCTTGGAGCCTACCAGAACACTTTTTTCCACCGGCTCGTTCCTGGATTTGTTGTCCAGGGCGGGGGATTCTGGACCACATCGAAAACAAATGGGGCCGGGTTCGGGCCGAACTGGAACTACGTCGGTGTGGTCCCGAACTTTGGCCAGATCACAAATGAATATTCTGTCGGGCCGAAACTGAGCAATACCAATGGGACCATCGCGATGGCCAAGCTGGGTTCCGGCCCCAACACGGCTACCTGTCAGTGGTTCTTTAATCTGGCCAACAATTCAAGTCTGGACCTCCAGAACGGCGGTTTCACCGTGTTCGGTCATGTGGTGCGGGATCCCAACGGACTGCTCACCCTGTTCAACAATTTGAGCAACAGAATCACCATGGTGGACATGAGTTGGTGGTTTCCGAACGATTCCGTTGCCGCGTCTGGGCTTTTTTCAGAACTTCCGATCACGACAAACACCCTCCCGTATGTGCCTCCCTATTCGAGCCTGCTTTACGTGGATGTTTCTCTTTTATCCGTGCAAGTTTCCGGGAAGGGTAATCCGAGAACCATCTCCTGGAACAGCGTCAATGGCAGAACGAACCTCGTGGAATATACGACGGTAATGCCCCCGGTTTGGAACCGCTTGGTTGCCACGAACGGCAACGGAACACGGTTCAACGTGCTAGACAATCAGGCCACGAACAAGTTTCGGTTCTACAGGGTTCGGGTTCTTTACTGAAGCGCAAACCGCATTTTGACTGCCGCAAGAGCCTTCGAGCGGTGACTCAGGCCGTTTTTGACTGTCTCACCGAGCTCGGCGAAGGACTTATCATGACCCAGCGGAATGAACAGGGGATCGTAACCGAACCCTCCGGCACCACCCGGTTTAGTGTCAATCCGACCTTCGCAGACTCCCTCGAAGGTTTCAATTAGCGGCTGTTCACCGTCAGTGGAAGCCATGGCGATCACACAACGGAACCGGGCTGTCCTCTGTGGGGATGGAACTTCTGCCAACATTCGAAGTAACTTGGCATTGTTTTCCGCGCTGGATGAGTTTTTCAGCAGATCTCCGTCCAAGGCTGCAAACCGTGCGGAATGAACTCCGGGCGCACCATTGAGGGCATCCACCTCCAGCCCGGAATCATCAGCAAGAACGTGGCTGATTTCCAGGCCTCTTTCCGGCTGGTTCTCGAGCAGCCACTCTCGCAACTCCCTCGCTTTCTTCACCGCATTACCTACAAAGGTGTCTGCATCCTCGACGACATCTGGAACTCCGGTCAATCGATCGAGCGTAAGACAGTGGAAATTCGACCCAAGAATGGCCTGAATCTCCACGACCTTATGCGCGTTTCTCGTGGCGATGATCAGGTTATTCATGATGGGTGCGTTTGAAGGAGGACTTTATGCCGGTCCTCGTTCAAGACGGGCTATGCGTTCCTCCAGTGGGGGGTGTGTGGAAAACATGGCCGCAAAACCGGCTGCAGAACCGGAAATCTTGAGCGTCTGAAAGGACTGGGACTGCTGTGCTGCGGCAGCTGCAGCCTCCGGATGATGTAACCGCTGAAGCGCGCGTAACGCTTCGATCATCGAATCGCGTCCCGCCAAGGCCGCCCCGCCGGCATCGGCCCGGTATTCCCGCACCCTCGAGAACCAGCAGACAACAATGGATCCGAGAATTGAAAAAACAATCTGGAAGACAAACACGAGGATATACTGCAACCATCCGCCCCCTGAATCCCGGTCATCCCGTGAACGGAGTGCCTGGCTGACTGCAAAGGCAAGCATTCTGGACAGGAACAGAACGATGGCGTTGATAACCCCTTGAACCAGCGTCATCGTCACCATGTCACCGTTCGCGATATGGGCAACTTCGTGGCTCAACACCCCCTCAATTTCCCGTCGGCGCATCTGGTGGAGCAGTCCCGTGGATACAGCCACGAGGGATCGTGCCCTCGTAGGGCCTGTCGCAAAGGCATTGATTTCGGGCGAATCATAGATGCCCACCTCGGGCATGCTGGGGAGACCGGCCTGTCTCGCCAAGCGGTGAACCATGTCCACCAGTTCCCGCAAGTCAGGCTCGCGGGTATCGACAGGAATGACCTGCACCCCCATGAACCATTTGGCCATCAAACGGGAAAGTGCCAGTGAGATGAAGGCACCCGCAAAGCCCCAAACCAGGGAGAAAATGGCAAGGCCCGCCATCCCGTTTCGTGGGAAGTAGCGCCCAACCCCCAGGACTGAAAGAACGATGGTGATTGTCACCATCACCAGGATGTTCACCACTGTGAACAGAACCATCCGTTTGGCAATTTGTGCAAATTTCATTTCGCGTTGTTTGCAGGCCCCAATCTATTGGCATGGAGCCTTCATCGAATAAGATACTGATAGTTTCGAGCTTCGCAAGTGTCTGAGGGCGCTCATGATCTGTGGCGTCCGGGGTGATTTAATTCCTCAACCTGCTCCAGCCGAACAGGTCCCATCCATCATTCAGGGTTTTCTCGCAGGCACCGGGCGGAAACCATCGAGCCAGTGGTGCAGGCTAAGCAGCGGGTGTTTCAGGAGAATTCTGGGACCGGAATAACGCATCACCACCTTGACCTGCTCAAGCCGGTCTCTCTTGTAGCAATGGGTGGGGCAGTTGGCACACGTTGGCTTCCTGGCACCAAATCGGCACCGCTCCAGTCGCTGTGCCGCATAAGCGAACAACTGGTCACACTCCGGGCAAATTCCATCGGCTACGTGCTGATGCCCGCGACAGTAAACCTTGATCATCGCGCGCATGGTTTCAAGTTCACGCGACAACCTTGGCTCCGCAAGGACGCCTGAGCGTGGTCCGGGCCTTACTCCGGGAACCTCAATATTCGGGATGGATTCCATGCTCAAACGATGACAGGAAGGAGCAGAAAGGGCATTGACCGGGGTCAAAGAAACGAACTGCGGGCATACCTGCCTTGATGTTCTTCAACCGCCATCCGGAAGTTTCAACTACGTCAGATCTACTGCCCGGCATAGAAGGCATCCACCTTCGCCGCAACGTCCCGGTAGCCGATATCCACCTCGTAGATGAGCTTGAATTGATCGACCGCCTCCTCCTTTTTGGTCATGCTCTCGTAGACGCAACCGAGGTTGTAGATCAACTCCTTCTTCTCATCGTCAAACAGCACCTTTTCCTTGATCGCGGACTGCAGTTTGCGTGCTGCCATGTCGAACATCTTTCGCTTGGCGAAGCACTGAGCGAGCAAGTTCATTGAGGCCAGGCGGCGGTGCGAATTTGACTCGGATTTTTGGAATTCCTGGATTGCCTCGCCAAACTTTCCAAATTGGAAATAGAGCTGGCCGAGTTCAAAACGGAACTGCAGGTCGGTGGGGAAGCGCTCGACCCGTTTTTGGGCCTCGGAAAGTTGATAAGCCTGCTTCTCCGTCTGAAGCCGGGCCAGAGTCTCCTCGTGATCATTCGTGTTGGGATCAAGTTGAGTGATCTGGAAATCCAGCTTGCGAATCTGTGTGTCTGAAATCGCCTTGTCGAGGGTCGGATCATTCACTCCTGTTGCCCGGATCCGTTCATAATAGCTGATCGCGACATCAAACTCCTGTCTCTGTGTATGGAGTTCAGCCAGATCTTTGAGGAGTTTGTAGTTGGAGGGGTCCGTCTTGAGTCGGGTCTCGTATTCCCTGATGAGTCGCTCGGACGTATCCTCAGCCTTCACAGACCGGTTTTCCTGCTCAAGGGTTTTAGCCTCCTCCTCGTTCCTGAGAATATCACGGTAGGAACCGGTCCCGTCAGCCAGCGCCTCATAGCCACCCTCATCTAAAGTTTTGCGGGCCGACATGTCCTTGAGTGCCTGGGATAGATCATTGTCCGATGGGTTGGCACGGTAGAGGTCGCTGAGGATCCGTTCTCCCCGTCCAGACTCACCAAGGCCTGCCAAGGCCCGGGCGTAGCGGATCGCCACGTTTTTGTCCGTGGGAGCGTTGCGGTTAAGGACCTCCAGCGACATGACCGCAGTATGGGGCATTTCCAGAGCATCTGCGGCCTCGACCACGACCCGGTGTGCCGGATTGTTCAGGGGATCGGTGTTGAGAACCTGCTCGGCCACCTGCAGAGCTTCAGCAGGATTTTTCCGGAGCGCCAGCTGGGCTTTCGCCACGGCAGGTGAGGATGTGGCGCTGCTAAGCATCTTTTTGAAGAATCCACTACCGCTGCCCGCCTTTTTGACTTGGGCGATACGCAGTTGCTTCCGCACCTCATACGCCCCCGGTTCCTGCTGCAGAACCTGGTATAAGAGCTCGATCGCGTAATCGTAGGTGTCCCGAACCAAGGCGTCGTGGCCTCTCTCATAGAGCCCGCGCAATTGGCGCGGCAATTCGTTCAAACTCTTCTCAGCCATAGGCCAAGAATATCGGAAACCTGAACCGGTTCCAACGGAAAAATGTGAGGCTATTTGGAACGGGGTTTCTGGTGCAGTGGTCGAATTCTCCGGAGTTGCTGTGATCCTGTGGCGGCTGCGGTGCCGGACCTCTGGTCAGGTGCAACCTGCCACTTGTTGGCATATGATTTAGTGCCGTGACCTGCTTGAAGCCCAAATTGGAGGACTTCTCGTGAGACTGCGGATGTTGGAAGGGTTCGATCCGGATCAATGCCGGTCCTGAGCAACCGATTGGTAAACTTCGTCAAACACCTGCTGGTCTTCGTTGATGGCAACGATATGACGCATTTTCGGATGCAAGGTAACCAAATAAAAGTGCCTCGTTGGAGAACTCTGGGCGACATACCAACGCGGTTTCTTTGGATCCGGAGTGCGGAGATTGACTCCCCAGGCACCATCACCCAGATAGGTTACTCCGTCCGGATTCAACTTATTGCCCTGAATGGGATGCGTTCGCTTGTAGGCATGGTCGTGATTTTCGAAAGCGATCTTGACCCCATATTTGTCAAAAAGCGGACACCAGTTGGTCCGTATCGACTTTGTGATATCAGCGTTGTCGCCGGTTTCATCCGACCTGATGGAAGGGTAGGCGGGTATGTGATAAACTGGAAAGATGTTCAGCACGTCCCGGCGGGATGCGAGAGTGTGACGGAGCCAATCGGTCTGCGCCCCTTCGACAGGATGGGTGTGGGATGAGTCCAGCAGGAGGATGGTGAGATAGCGGCCGAAATCGAGACTGTTGTAACCCTGCGATCCGGGCATCGGAAACAGAGTGTAGAAGGAGGGGGCTTTTTCCGGCACCTGATGCCAGGAACCGGAAACCTCATGGTTTCCAATGGAGACCAAAAGCGGGACCAGCCGCCCATCAGGGGTAACCGCTTTGTTCTTCCAGGAATCGAAATAATCTCCCCAACGCTCGATTTTTTCAGGCTTATCCTTGTCACCCGAATAGGCGAGGTCACCACCGATCACGACAAAGAGGGGATCGAATTTCGCCGCCATCGCGTTCATCGCATCCATCCATTTGCGCTCGTGGTAAACATCCCCACCGCTGATGAACCGGACAGGTTCTGAGAGATCTGCCGGCGCCGTCCGGAACTTGAACTCGCGATCTCCGGGACGAAAGCAAAACTCGTAGTCCGTCGATGGACTCAGGCCTTTCAGCTCAGTGATGTGGACAGTCAGCCGGGTGCCTTTGAACGGTTTGTTCACCCCTTCCATCTGCAACCACGTTCCCGGGGATTTTAGCGGTCGATAATAAACGGCCGGTGGGGTATCCCCAACCGTCTGCCAGCATACCGTCATGGTATGGGCAGGATCTCCCTGCCAGGTCAGATAGAGGGCAGGGGGATCATACAGATCGGACCGGTCCGCACCAGTCGCGGTGCAGACCCCAAAGATGTGGAGGATGCAAATGATCCTCGCAAAAAGATGCATGACGGCCTATTTCCCGCAGCAGTTTTTGAACTTCTTGCCACTGAGGCAGGGGCACGGATCGTTGCGTCCGACCTTCGGCCCTGATCGCAGCGGCTTGGCCTTTTCAACAGCATCTGCAGCCTGACTGACGATGTCGCTTGGCCTCGAATCGCCAGACTGGGATGGACGATCGGGTTGCTCCGGTGCCACGCCGCCAGGACCTGTTCCCGTCGAAGTTGTTGTATTCCCGAAGGCGCTGGCAGACTGGTGCATCGTGCGTTGAGGAACATTCCGAAGGAAGTTTTCAAAAGCCATGAGGCTGGAGGCGCTGCGGAAAATGTTGTGGCAGATCTCAGTCTTGATGCTAACCATCAACTCCTCAAACACCTTGAACGCTTCGGCCTTGTATTCAATCAGCGGATCCCGCTGACCATGGGCTCTAAGGCCGATGCTGTAGCGGAGGCTGTCCATTTCATAGAGGTGCTCCTGCCACAATTTGTCAATTGCGCTCAGGATGGTGTAACGCTCGACCTCCCTCAATGCGTCGGGGTTCTCGAAACTGATTTTTAGCTCGTAAGCCTTTCGAACTGCTTCGGAAAGGAACACGCAGACTGCAAACTGTGCAGGGCTCAAGCCATCGTAAACCGATCCGGCGATCGGAGCGTCCGTGCCTGCTTCGGCGGCTTTGACGATCTCCTCCTCCGGGACACCCAGAGGGAAATTGAGGTTCACCCAATCCGACAGGGCGCGGACCTTCCAGTTGTGAAAATCGTTCTCGCCGGTTGTGCTCTGGGTGGTCTTCTGAATGATGACCTCCTCCATGACATCCATCAGGCGATCACGAACATCTGTTGCGTGGATGATCTCGTTGCGGAAGCCATAGATGACCTCGCGCTGCTTGTTCATCACATCGTCATATTCGAGCGTGCGCTTCCGGATCTGGAAGTTGTGCTGCTCAACCCGCTTCTGAGCCTGTTCGATGGACCGGTTCAGAAGAGGGTGCTCCAACTCCTGTCCTTCTTCCAGGCCCATGCGCTCCATCAGCTTAACGATCTTGTCGGATCCGAACAACCGCATCAGGTCGTCTTCAAGACCGATGAAAAAGTGGGAGGATCCGGGATCGCCCTGGCGGGCACACCGACCACGCAACTGGCGATCAATACGGCGTGCCTCATGGCGCTCGGTTCCGATGACGTGCAAGCCTCCGAGGTCGGCAACGCCCGGTCCAAGTTTGATGTCGGTCCCGCGTCCGGCCATGTTTGTGGCAATGGTCACGGATCCGCGTTGTCCGGCGCGCGACACGATCTCAGCTTCCTGCTGATGATATTTCGCGTTCAGGACGGCGTGAACAATTCCCTCGTGCTTCAGGAGTCTGGATAGCTGCTCGCTCACTTCCACGGAAATGGTGCCAACCAGAATGGGCCTACCGATGGCGTGGATTTCTTTGATTTCCTTGAGCACTGCCCCGTATTTTTCACGTCGCGTCTTGTAAACAGAATCGTTGGTGTCTTTGCGGGCCACGGGTCTGTTTGTGGGAATCACCAGCACGCCGAGCTTGTAAATATCAAAGAACTCGGAGGCCTCTGTTTCTGCGGTTCCCGTCATGCCCGCCAGCTTGTGATAGAGGCGGAAATAGTTCTGAATGGTGATTGTTGCGAGAGTCTGGGTTTCACGTTCGATTGCGACTCCCTCCTTGGCCTCAACGGCTTGATGCAGCCCGTCACTCCAGCGGCGTCCGGACATGAGGCGTCCGGTGTTTTCATCGACGATGACCACCTTGTTGTCCTGAACGACATACTGGACGTCCCGCTGGTAGAGGCAGAAGGCCTTCAGCAGCTGTGTGATGGCGTGAATCTTCTGCGCCTTCGTCTCGAATTCCTGCTGGGTCTTCTGCTTCAGTTCAAGCCGCTTTCTGGCGTCGGTCTCCGGCCCTGTGTCGATTTCGTGCAGGGCGGTTGTCAGATCGGGCAGCATGAAGGCATCCGGATCCTTGGGGCTCAGGTAGGTTCGGCCTTTTTCGGAGAGATCGGCTTCATGGCTCTTCTCGTCCATGGCGAAGAACAGTTCCTCCTTCTGGGCGTAGAGATCAATCTTCTTCTGATCCGCATGCAGGAGCAGTTCTGCCTGATTCATCAGGCGCTGATTCTCCGGATCCTCCAGAATCTTCAGGAGCCCCTCACAACGGGGCTGACCGATCTTGACGCGGTATAGGAGCAGGCCAAGTTCCCGCTCAATGGCTTGGGGATCATCAGGGTTTGATCCGTCCTCAGGATGCAGCTTCCTGGCGAGGGCCTCCGCCTCCGATAGAAATCGGGAACATAGCCGCTCCTGAACCCGATACAGGGCCTCCACCTGAGGCTTGTACTGGGCGTATTGTTCGTCGTAAGTGATGACTGCCGGACCGCTGATGATCAACGGAGTGCGGGCCTCATCAATCAGGATGGAGTCCACTTCGTCAACGATCGCGAAGTAGTGGCCACGCTGCACCTGCTCCTCCTTGCGGGAAGCCATGCCGTTGTCTCTCAGGTAGTCAAAACCGAACTCGGCGTTGGTTCCGTAGGTGATGTCACAGAAATATTGTTCGCGCCGGACGTGGGGCGACTGGTCATGAAGGATGCAACCCACGGTGAGACCAAGAAACCTGTAAACAGCTCCCATCCACTCGCTGTCGCGGGCGGCCAAATAGTCGTTCACGGTAACAACGTGAACACCACGGCCTGTGAGCGCATTCAGGTAAACCGGCAGGGTTGCCACCAAGGTCTTGCCTTCACCGGTGGCCATTTCAGCTATCCGGCCGGTATGAAGTGCGTGGCCGCCAATCAACTGCACATCAAACGGGACCATTTCCCACGGGAGCGGGTGTCCGCGAACAATGATGTCCTTTCCGCACAGGCGGCGGCAGGCGTTCTTGACCACGGCGAACGCCTCAGGAAGGATATCCTGCAGCCGCGCCGCAAGCGCATCGTTGTCAGTGATCTGGGAAAGCTCAGCCTTCCAGGTCGCAGTTTTTTGACGTAGAACCTCCTCATCCCCTTGTTGCAGTTCCTGCTCGAAGAGGTTGATTTTGGCCACCAAGGGCCGCAGGCGTTTAACCTCGCGGTCGTTCTTGGAGCCGATCAATTTTTTAATTAAAAACCCAATCATGATGCTCTGAAATCTACCAGACGCTACGGTAATGGAGGTGAATCGTCAAAGACTTTAACACCGGTGTGGCGCGCTTCCTGTCTGATTGACTTTCCGGGATGGATGGCTGGATTCGATACATGGACCGTTTGAAACTCCATGATCCAAATCCGTTGCCAAATGCTCCTGTCGGTGTTACTCAATGGTGGATGTTGCGACGCACACCTTTGTTTGCTGCCCACCACCGTCTGGGGGGTAAATTGATCGAATTTGGCGGTTGGGAAATGCCTGTTCAATACACCAGTATCATGGATGAGCACCTGACGGTCCGTTCCTCGGCCGGCATTTTTGACATCTCCCACATGGGTGAGGTGCTCGTGTCCGGGGACCGTGCTGCAGATTTCCTCAACACACTCTTCACCAACGACATACGAAAACTTGAAGTCGGGTTCGGACAGTATACCTTGATGTGCAACCTTGACGGCGGAGTGGTGGACGATCTTTACGCCTACAGGCTTGAGCCGTCTGTTTACCTGTTGATAATCAATGCTTCCCGCATCGATCCAGATATTGATTGGCTTTCAAAACAGTTGAGCAGCTTCGGTCAGGGTGGGCAGGTTCAGCTTACCAACGTGTCGGATTCGATGGGGGCGGTGGCAATTCAAGGGCCCAGAGTTGTAGATTTTATTGACCAGTGTTTTTCGGGAGCCTCCGAATCCGCAGAGGATGCGCATGTCTGCCAGTCTTCGCAGTCGCCAGGGATCAAACGTCCAAGTCAGATGGTCAAGAACCAGATCGGCCAGTTCGATTTTCGCGGAACTCAGGTCTGGGTTTCCCGCACCGGTTATACCGGTGAGGATGGTTTCGAAGTGGTGTGTGATGGCCGTGACATTGAAGCGTTTTGGGAATGTGTGCTGCAGCATGGAAAACCGCATGGCTTGAAGCCGGCCGGGCTCGGGGCCCGCGACACTCTTCGCACGGAAGTGTGTTATCCGCTCTACGGGCATGAATTGAATGACCAGATCACCCCCATTGAAGCGGGTGTTGGCTTTTTTGTTGCCTTGGACAAGGGCGAATTCAACGGTCGTTCACGAATGGCATCACAGAAACAGGGCGGGACGGCGAGAAAGCTGATCGCGTTCAAACTGACGGAGAAAGGCGCTCCGCCGCGCCCTGGCTACCCGGTTTGGAGTGTGGGGCCGAATCCGGAATTGATTGGCGAAGTTTGCAGCGGGACTCAGAGCCCATCGCTAGGGATCGGAATTGGTATGGCATTCGTTGCCACGGCCCACGCCAAGTCCCAGACGGCGATTCAGATTGAGGCGCGAGGCAGAAAGTCGGCCGCAATCGTGGTGCCAAAGCCGATTTACCGAAAACCGAGTTGACCGGGCCAGTCATCCCTGACTAACTAGAGGAATAATATGGGAAATGTTCCAACCGAATTAAAATACGCGAAATCTCACGAATGGGTGAAGGTCGATGGTGGTTACGCCACAGTAGGCATTACTGATCATGCCCAGCATGAGTTGACCGACATTGTCTTTGTCGAACTGCCGACGGTGGGCAGGGTTGTCAAGGCTGGGGAAGCCTGCGCAGTGGTCGAATCCGTCAAAACTGCCAGTGATATTTACACTCCAGTCAGCGGGGAGATCGTGAAAGTGAATTCGGATACGACAGCCAACCCTGCTGTCGTCAACACTGATCCATACACTGCCGGTTGGCTGGTCCAGATCAAGCTGTCTGATCCCTCCGAATTGGGTGCTTTGATGGACGCCGCATCCTATTCTGTGCAAATCGGGGCTGCCTGAGTTGGTCGGAGAAGACGCATGCCCGCCTTCAGCAGTCCTCGCACTCTCAGCAAGCCTGTTCCCAGTGCTCCACCTCAGGATCGTTTACGACTTCCGGAGTGGTTGCGCATTCAATTGCCGACATCCAACGGGTTTGGCAAGACTCGCAGCCTGCTGGAAGAGTTGAAACTCAACACAGTCTGTCAGAGCGCACGCTGTCCCAATCATTGGGAATGTTGGAGCAAGGGAACAGCCACCTTCATGATAGGCGGTGAGCGTTGCACCCGAGCCTGTGCCTTCTGCGCGGTCATAACCGCAAAACCTCTTCCGTTGGAGGAGGATGAACCGGACCGGGTGGCTGAAGCGACCCGGAGAATGAACCTTCGCCATCTGGTGATCACCGGCGTTGCCCGGGACGATCTTCCAGATGGGGGAGCGAACCATTTTCGCTGCACCATTGAGCGGGTGCGGGCCCTGAATCCGGGGATCATTATTGAGGTTCTAACATCTGATTTTGCCGGAAGCGCGGAGGCCTTGGAGGAGATTTTTCTAGGAAGGCCGGAAGTGTTCAATCACAACATCGAAACCGTCCGCCGTCTCACCCCCAAGGTCCGATCTCGTGCCACTTATGAGGGTTCACTTGAGGTCCTGCGGAAGATGAAAGGGCTGGCGGGTTCAGCCATCCTCACAAAATCGGGTCTGATGTTGGGGCTTGGTGAGACTGAGGAGGAATTGTTTGAAACACTGCAGGATCTCCGGGCGGTGGGTTGTGATATTCTCACTCTCGGTCAGTATCTCCAGCCAAGCCTTCATCATTTGCCGGTTGTCGAATACATCAGCCCCCAGCGCTTCGAGGCATTCGGATTGCGTGCAAAGGAGATGGGATTTTCCCATGTTTCAAGCGCTCCAATGGTGCGCAGTTCCTACCACGCGGACGAATTGCAGATCCCATCAAGGGCGGTGAAATAGGGCACCTTTCTGAGCCAGATAGATCATGGCTCCTATCATCAGCAGGCAAATGATGACCGCAAACGTTCGGGCGGCAGTCTTGATCGCTTTGCTGTTCGATACGGCCCGCTGCCCTTTCTCCTTCTGCACAGCCATCAGGAGCTCAAAGTGGCGCTCCGCTGAGATCAATGTGTCAATCTCGTCCCTGAGTTTGAGAGTCAGCCATTCCCCCGGTTGATCCCTCAAGGCTTGCGGGAGGATTGCCAGTGTCTCCCGGTCTGCGCGTTCGAGTCCCCTGTGCCTATAAAACGGGGCTGTCTCCTGCGTCCAGATCCGCATCAAACCATGACTTTTTGCGACGGCGTTCAGCCGGTCGATCAGGGCGGGGCGCAGGTCATCCGAAAGGCCAAAGTCGGCAAATCCCTCGCTGTGAATGAACCCCTGCTTTCCGGAAACATGGAGGCCGAGGGCTCCCAGTATGTTGCCATCCTCCCCCACAGCAATCTGGAATTCAGTGATCCGCCGGGCCAGGTCATCCACCGGGAATTGCATGGTCCTCCACAACTCGGTGAGTTTGCCAACATCGTCCAGAGTTGCGCGTCGCACGTGAATCCCGGTCAGGCTCATTCCATTCACGATAATTCTCGATGCAG
>CAIWMU010000206.1 GCA_903913865.1 uncultured Verrucomicrobia subdivision 3 bacterium | reverse complement strand
TGGGAGTGGGGACGAACCTGAGCACGGTGGTGACGTTGAACTATGACGATCAGGAATCGAACCCGTTTTTGCATACCTATCACCCGGACCATGACAACCTGGACACGAGTTTCAAGAACCAGCTGGGGCAGGGGTCTGAGTCATATACGGTGACGCGGGAGATCCGGTTGGGAGTTGTGCCACCTGAGGGGGAGAGTGCGGCCTTTACGACCTCCGGCAAGAGCGTGAGCGGAACGTATGCGGAGACGATCACCGTGAAGGGGTTGGCAAGGGCGGGGGGCACGTATGACACGAGAGTGTTTGAAGTGCGCGGAAGCTTCAGCCTGAGCAGGATCTCATCGATACCGACATTGACGCGGACCGCGTCGGCCCAATAAGGCGGTAATCATCAAACTTTAAAACTTAACTATGAAAACCAAACACGTGCCTTGCGTGAGTGTGCAGGAGAAAAGGCCATTGATGGAACAGGGACCCGGTCTGGCCGGCTTGTGGAGGCTTTTTCTTGGGGTAATAATTCTGGTGATGTCCCCCGTGGGGAACGTTATTGCTGCGAATTCGGCTCCGCCGGATCGATTCACGTTTCAGGGCACGCTGGTGAACGGATCGGGCCAGCCCCTGGGATCGACGAATACCGGGGCGATGCATTACAGTGTCATCTTTCGTATTTACAACCATCCCACAGCGACCGCGACATCTGCGCGACTTTGGAGCGAGAAACAAGTTGTTGCGGTTGAGGACGGAGGCTTCAGTGTGGTGCTGGGTGAGGGAGGCCCCTACAGCAGTGAGTCGAGGCCAGCCCTCTCGACCCTTTTCACAAATGCCGACGTCTCGGATCGCTACATGGAAATGAGCGTGCAGGGCATCGGTCCGGCCGGGGGAGACCTGACAATGCTGCCGCGCATGCACATGGTGGCGGCCCCCTATGCCATGCTTGTGCGGAACGCGAATCGTCTGGCTGGCGAGTCAGCCACCAATTATCTACGGATGGACCAGGGCGGGAGCATGAGCTGGGCGATTCAGGCGGGTAGTTTTTCGGTGGACGCCAATGCAGGCTATTTCCTGAGCGGGGTGGATCCCGGATTGGGATTTGATGCCAACGATTCACTTCAATACAGCCGGGCCAACAATCAGGCGAAGTTTGTCATAGGTGGCAACCCGGTCCTGACCATCAGCTCCGGCGGGGCGATGAGTGCGACTGGCGGGTTTGTGGGCGGGGGGATGGTGCCCATCGGAACGATTGTCATGTGGTCCAGCGCAAGTATTCCGCCAGGGTGGGCGGTGTGCGATGGATCGACCGTTGGCACCAATCAAACCCCTGATTTGAGGTCCCGGTTTATTATGGCCTCCGGAACAGGGTCCGGCCTGACCACCCGGACTGTTGGGCAGACCGGTGGGGAGCAAACGCATACGTTGACTTTGGCCGAGATGGCGAGTCACGGGCACACGGTCTCAGGATCCACCTCCACGGACGGGTCACATGCCCACGTCTACTACTCCGGACATGGAAGCACCAGCGGAATGAAGGGTGGAAATTGGCATTCCGGGGAGATTGGTTATACGGACACGGCCAACACAACCAGCTCGGACGGGTCGCATACTCACCCGGTCTCGTTCACCAGTGCTTCAACCGGATCGGGCACTGCCCAGGCAACGATCCCGGTCTATTACGCCCTCACCTACATCATGCGCGTCCAATGAAGTCCCCACACCACGCAAACCACATGAACAGTCACCCAACAATTTCACCTTCCAATAAATCAACCATGAAAACTCTTCTCAAAATCGCAGTCCCAATGTCGATGGCACTGCTGGCGACAACCCTTTTGGCGGCGGAGTCGAATCCGCCCGAAAAAATGTCCTATCAGGGCTATCTGGTGGATGCGGTTGGTATCCCTCTGGGAAGCACCAACACCGGACCGAAGAACTATGATGTGGTCTTCAGGATTTACAGCCATGAAACCGCAGCAAGCGCTTCTTACCGGCTCTGGACGGAGATGCAGACGGTGACGGTGGACAAGGGGGCGTTCAGCATCGTTCTTGGGGATGGGGGTGCCTATGGAACGGAAGCCCGTCCGCCGCTTTCGACTGTCTTCACGAATGCGGATGCCTCGGACCGGTTCATTGAGACCATGGTGCGGGGCATCGGGCCGGGTGGGGCAGATTCGACGGTCCTGCCGAGGCTGCGGCTGATGGCCGCGCCCTATGCGTTTCTTGCCGGGAACGCCACAAAGCTTGGGGGTGTTGATGCTTCCAGCTATGTCCGGAAGGATCAGACCGCCATATTCAACGGGGGAATACAGGCTCCTTCTGTGAAAATCGATGCCACGGCGGGTTATGCGATGAACGGGCTGGACCCAATGCTCTCTTTTGACGCGAACGATTCCCTGCAATTCAGCCGGGCGAATAACCAGGTCAAGTTCGTGATTGGCGGATCCACGGTTGCCACGGTCAGTGCCAGCGGCACGGTGACAGCGAGCGGCGGATTCACCGGGGCGGGGACAGTGCCTGTCGGGACCATTGTCATGTGGTCCGGCACATCGATTCCAGCCGGATGGGCCATTTGTGACGGATTACAAGGAACCCCTGATCTTCGCGGGCGCTTTGTTTTGGCATCAGGGACAGGAAGCGGCCTGACGGCAAGAACTCTCGGCCAGACCGGGGGTGAGCAGAGCCACGCCCTGACGACGGCTGAACTCCCCAGCCACAGCCACACCGGTTCAGGCAGCGCAACTAGCGCTGGGGGGCATTCCCACACATACCACTCTGGACATGGGAGCCAGTCGGGCATAGCCAGTGGCGATTATAATGCGGGTGAGATTGGCTATAGAGACACATCCAACACGACGACTACGGAGGGTAACCACAGCCATACCGTTTCTTTGACGGTGAGTTCAAGCGGTAGCGGGACTGCCCACAACATCATGCCGCCCTATTACGTGCTGGCATTCATCATGCGTGTCCAGTAGAGCGGACCTGGCGATCTGAAGCGGCCCAAACCTTTACCCTGACCATTTGTGAATAGATTATGAAGACAGCCTTGACCTGCGGAGGAAACGGGATGGGATCCCCCGGTTTCATCCAAGGCCCCATGGAGGGGCAAGTTAGCCGAGTCCCACTTGTGCCATGTCCCTCCGTGTTGGAGCGGGGATTGGGGAGGGGCCTCCTTCAAGGGGCCCTGGTGCGGGTGGGATTGCTCAGTGCCATGCTGCTCGGAGGAGTCAACCTGATGGCATCGACGCTGGTTCCTGTTGAGTTCCGGCAGTCTTCGATCCTGTATAACCTGCAGTCGTTTCGAGGTGTGCCAATCTCTTCGGTTTTGAATGTCCCCCCGGGATCCGACGGGCGCCAACCGGTGGGGGACAACGAGTCGGGAACCCAGAATCAGCCTGCGGCGAGCCAGTTTCAGGGGATGGTGAATTTCGGTGCTGTGACCGCGCCGACCGATTGGACGGTGGTGAGCAACTCGGCAGTCCTGAAGGGGGCGAACGGGTTCTCCGGTGCGGTGGCTGCTGCCATGCAACTGCCCCGCGCCACATCGAACACGGTGGTGGTGATGGCCCTCCGCAAGGGACAGTTGGGCGCACCCTACCTCGCACGCAAAGTCGATTTCGCATTTGGCAGCATTGTCGAAGTTCCGTCCAGCAACGAGAGCGGTGCGGTGCTGGGAGTTGTCAAGGAGACCTATTGGGATCCGGAACCGTACACAACAAATGACCACCTCAATAGCGGCTACTACTGGAGTCCCCACGCCCGCAAGGTTTTTGCGATTCAGGCGGGTCAGCTTTCGGTGACCTGGAGGAAGATGGCTCCCTATACAGCGGCCACCCTTCCAGTGGGATATGTGAATCAATTCGGCACGAGCAGTTACGAAACCAACGGCAGCAGCATTTACCTGCTCTCCACGTTCAACTATGTCGTTTCTGGCAGCGCAGCGAAGTCCCCGAAGAAAATGTATTGGACGGAGCGTGAATACCGGGTCACGGGCAAGGCGGTTTTGGTTCCGTCCGGACGGGTGGGAGGGATTGCTTTCGCCTACAACAATGATTTTCCCCGCACGGTTGATGAGGAATTCCACGGTCCCGGCTACACAAGTCCCACGGAAGGGACGACCAACGCGGCGTTGGCGGAGCTTCGGACGATCTGGTATGACCAGGGACAGGGGATTATTTATGCCTACAACAAGGAGGGGCGCGTCTTTGTCGAGATCCTTGGGGATGCGAGTCCTGATGGAACGACGCGGGAGCATCTGGGTTATGAAATTGTGGATGTGATCAAGCAACCGGTGCCGACCGACATTGCTGTGGATTTGGGCGAACGGTTGTTGCCTCCGGAGCCGGAGACTGGTGACTCATTGTTTGCAGATCCTGTGCAGACGATGGACGGCTCGTATGCCTACCGGCATTCACAGCCGGTGACGGGCCGTCTAAACCTCTATGCGACGCGCGCGACTGCAAATTTGAACGATTGTCTCGTCCATTGGCTGGAAGAAGGCATTGCAGGGATCAAATGGCCGAAGGAGTTTGCCCGGTATCAGGAAGTCTGGCCTGCAAGTGAGGCCAAATACAGCCACTACGTGCGGCCGGACGTTGCAAGTGAAGCCGAGGCAAAAAAGACTGCGGTGCAGTTGTCGACGGATAATGTTCCGTTCATTGCCTATCAGGATCCGCTGGACCGGCCCCGGGCCAAGCTGACGGAGGAGTTCAAGTTTTATACCTTCCTTGAGCCTTCCTATACGGCGCACCGCACACTTTTGCGCTTCACCTCCGGCGAATATATCGGGTTTGAGCGTGTATTCTCATGGCTGGACAGTAGCTTGAAGTCCACGAATTTCCTTTCCTCCGTGGCGACCAACCTGTTTGCCGTCTCCAACTATGTCAACTTTGATAGAATCCTCACAGACTACACTAACAGTGTAGTTGCGAAACAGGCACAATACCAGACGGACTACGCCGCCTTTCTTGTGGCTTCAAATAGCTACAATGCAAGCGCCCTAACCTACACGAACTACCTTGGGGTATCCAACACCTACAGGGCCAATCTGACGGCGTATAACAGTTATGTGGCAGCTTCAAATAGCTATGCCGGACAGTACTTTGGGTATACAAACTATCTGGGGATGTCAAACCGCTACGCTGCCTACACGAACTATCTGGCGGCTTCCAGCACCTATAACACGGCGCTCACCGCTTATTCAAGCTACACAAACTGGTTGCGGAACATCGCCCTTTATACGAACTACCCGGCGATATCCAACGCGTGGTCGGCGAACTTGGCCGCTTACAACAGCTACCTTGCCACCTACCCGACAGCCAAGCTGCGGGGTGTCAATGCGACTTGGAACCTCTTTGTCGAGGATGTTGCACCCGGGGACGGCGGCAGCCTAGGCTCCTGGCAGTTGGGGGTGGTAACCACAAATGCCGCAGGTGTCTACTCGACCAACTTTTTCACAGGAGCTGGCGTGACGATTCCGCTGGCCGGCAATGGCACACCCTACCCCTCCGGGTTTGGTGTTGGCGGATATGCAAATGCGGTCATCAAAATAATAGTGGTTCTCAACGGGTTTTCACACACCTTCCCACAGGACGTAGTCATCCGACTTGTCGGGCCTGCTGGCAGGGTTGCTACTGTGATGAGCCGTGCGGGCGGGGGAGCCCCTGGGGTGGCCAATGTCACCCTTACTTTTGACGACTCAGCTGCGTCGGCCATTCCACAGGTAACCTTCGCGAGCGGAATCTATCGGCCCGCCGAATACTGGGGGTCAGCGTCTTTGCCGCCGGGAGGTGTCATAGCAGTTGGTGCCAATCTTGATGCGTTGCTGAACCCGATGCCGGTGATCGTTGCAAACCCTGGAGCTGCACCCACGCAGGTTGGCAACCCCGGGGCGGCCCCGCCTTTTGCCGCGAATCCAGGAGCTGCGCCGACGGTGGTGGCTAATCCCGGCGCCTATCCGACTGTTGTTGCCAATCCCGGGACGGCGCCTACGGTTGTGTCCAATCCGGGGGTGGCACCGACCGTTCTTGGTGAGCCGGGCCTTCCGCCCGTGCCACCCATCAGCTTGATGGCAGCGGCACCCAAAAAGGAACTCTGGCAGGATGTCCTGAACAGCCCGCGCATTGTGCAGCAGACCGTGAACGTCGGGGACAGGATTGATGCACCCTCTGACGAAGGTGGGGGTGGAGCCTATTTTGCGGGCCATTTGAATACCGACATGGGAATCTCATATCATCCCGGCGCCTATCTGGATCCGTTTGTGAGCGGGTTCACGGTGGCGAACAAGGGGGCGATCATCCCTGTGAACGCGATTCCGGGAACGAATATGTTGGAGGTGTGGTGGTATCGGACCAACACCACTGCGGCGGGTCCGAATGCGGGCAACAACCGCCTGGGGTTTGCCTCGGTTTACTGGCCTTCCATCGTAGGGCGCTATACGATTCAATGGCCTTCAAGTCCGCGCGAGATCGTGCTGGCGAGCAAGATCGGGAGCGGGACGCTGGACACCTTTGAAGCGCTTGGGACGATCTACAGACAGAACGATCCATCGTTGCCGGGCTACAACCCGAATGAGGAGCACGCGATCATGGCCGGGGGAACGGCGTTTGCCACGCGGGATGACCTGAACCTGACCGCCTCCAACAACTACTCGTCGCATCCGTTCGTGCTTGTGCAATACACAGGGCAGGACGGTCGCCCGGCGATGACGGCCTTCAAGGTTTTGCGTGAGAAGCCCTCTGCCGGCTATGTGTTTGACTACATCGTTCCGGCAGGCCAGTTGCTTCAGGCACCCATGCCCCTGCCGTTGATGGCGAAGCCGGTCGATGGAAGCGGGGACAGTGCCATCAACTACAACACCGAGCCGCCGGTTTCCGGGGGGGATCTCCCCGGCGGGTGGAATGCGACCTTTGCGGAGAATGCTCTTTACGCCCACTACGACAGCTTCACGTGGCGGGACCGGCACAACGATTTCTGGGTGTATCGCGGGCCGCATGCGGGTCTGCCTGTTTTAAAGGCCGGAGCCTATAATGTCGCGACGAAGACCTTCGGGTCCCTGCCCAACGCCAGTGCGGTGGTTGGGAGTGTGTTCAACTATGCGGTTCATGCGTCCCGTCAGGACGAGTTCCTGACCATGACTTCCCCTGCGGGATTGCCCGCCTGGTTGCATGCGGTGGGTCTCACCCTACGTGGGACTCCCGGCGCCAATGATGTGGGTGCCCGCACTCTGACGCTGGTGGTCGAGGATCTTTACGATCACACCCAGGTCACAAACACCCTCACGCTGGCCGTCAGCCTGGTGGGAACAACGGTTGTCCAGTCACCGATGGTGCTGCCGTGCACAAACAGTTACACCGGCACCATCATTCAGTTCAGCAACCGGCCGCCGGTGCTGGCCGCCTCGCCGACAACGACGAACAGCTTCACGATGCGGTATTATTACAAGACCGAGGCCAGCTTTGACTGGCCCGGGATGGATAACCCGCCGGGGACCGGCAGCATCGTTCCCTACCTGCGTCCGGTCAATCCGAGCAGTGGGGCCTATGTGGGGGATGGAAGTTCCAAGCATACGGCTTCCCTCCAGATTGTGTATCGTCCGATCTGGCCTGAGCGGGATCCTGCCGATTCCTCAAAGGCCGTGCCGTCTCTGCCGTATGGTGCGACGTTGACGACACCGAAGTTTTATCTTCCTGGAGTCAAGGACATGCTCACGGCGCGGGTGATCTACCAGCAAAGTCTGGCGACCAACCTGACCGTTGGCAATCCGAGCGCGGTTTTGCACGATGCCACGCGGGAGAAGTTTTCTGATCTGGAGGCCCAAACCCTCACGGTCGTGCCGGGCGGGGTGAGAAAGGATTATTACCAGGGCCGGTATTATTTCCCGAACCTGCCGCCGCATCTGACTTCGAGAGTTTACTTTGACCCGAATCGCGGGGCGAAGGGGACACTCGTTCTGAAGGGTGAATACGTTCAGGAAACCCTTGGCGAGAGCTACACAATGCTGAACGTGCTGAGAGGCTCGGATCTCGCATCTGTGAAAGCCCTCTGCCCGGATGCCGATCCAGACAAGAGCAAGTGGACGGCTCTGGTGGATGGTCTTGCGACGGATGTGGAGACGTTCTACGAGAATCCAATCCGGCCTGGAGAATACATTCCCAACCCGGTGTGGACAGCGTCAGTGGCCGTGGGTGATCTGGCCGAGGTGAACAGCGATAACACGGCTGTGGACAGTTATGCGATCAGCGCTGTGGGGCCCGGGGGTGGGTATGTGACCCTGATGGAGGCCAACGGGACAGCCTTCACGCAACCGGGTGATCCGGTGGCGATGCACATCTTCAAGGTGGGCGGTAGCAGCCTGTATGCGGGCGAGGTCAAGGTTCTGGCGGCGTCGAACCCGTTGAGCGAGCAGGTGACCTTCCAGCACACGGCAGATCTGGCTGGCCGGTTTGACGAGTTTGAATACGAGTGGCGGATGGCCAATCCTGTGGATGGGATGCCGCCGGTATCAGATGACACGATGAGCCGCTACCTGTCTTTGGCCTCCGGGACCGATATGCCGCGCAGGACGATCGGCGGCGCGGGGATCCAGGCGCTTTGCGACAACTACGTGGTGATGCGGTATCGGGCAAAGGACCCGGCGCATCCGCTCTACAACCTGTGGTCGGATTGGACCTCGCCGAAACTCGGGGAGGGATGGATCAAACGTGTGTTGGCGGGGATCAACCCGTTCAACCAGCGGGTGGGTGACCTGTTCAACAACCAGGTGAACACCGATGTGAGCATGCTGACCCAGGCCGGGAGGCGCTGGGAAGGGGATGTGGCGTTGAACATCGACACGATGAACGACTACGGGCTGATTGAGATCTACGAGACAGTCCTGAGGCGGGGCCGGATGTTGAGCATCGAGTCCGGATACAACTACGGACCCGCGAACGACGCCCTGCTGCTGGCAGCCGGGTATCTCAACGACCTGTATATGATGATGGGTGGTGAGGCTTGGGCGGATGCCGCGAACCCGACCATCGGGATTGGGACAAAAGACAAGACCTACGGCGACATAGCGACCTCGCTGTTTGCCTTCAAGGGTCAGGTCTCCAGCCTGCTGGAGGAGGAACTGGCGCTGCTACGGGGTCGGGATGATTTCCTGATGCCGGGGGTGCAGGTGTCGCCGGTGTATAACAGGCTGATCTGGAACTACACCAGGGGGATCGACTCAGGCGAGGTGATCTACGCGCTCAATTACAACGTTCAGGAGAACCCGAACAAGTCACCGGACGGGATCATCAACGCGGAGGACGCGGCGATCATGTTCCCGCAGGGCCACGGGGATGCATACGGGCATTATCTGACGGCGATGAAGGGGTATTATTCGCTGCTGTTGAACAACTGTTTTGACTGGGTGCCGAGGATTGAGGCAGTGAACGTGCTGGGTCAGCCGGTATCGGTGGATTACCAGGACGAGCGGAAGTTTGCTTCCGCAGCTGCTGCGGTGGGACGGGCCGGGCGTCAGATTTTTGATCTCACGTGGAGACAGGATTACGCGCAGGTGCACAAGGACGGTTGGGCGCACATGGGGACGACCCGGGTGAACGCGCAGCGGAAGTATGTGGCGCCCGGATCGGTGACGAACAGCGTGACCCGCTATTGGGGAATGGACCACTGGGCCAGTCGTGTGGCGCAAGGCACCTATCTGAACTGGGTTGTCGGCAATTCGCTGCTGCCCGATGTGGACCCGAATCCGTTGCACGAGGGGATCCAAAAGATCGACCGGACGACGGTGACGGAACTGCAGGAGTTGTCAACGACCGGGGATGCGATTCAGACATCGCTGGACAATGCGGAAGGCGGCTTGAGCCCGCTCGGGATCCCGGAGGGAGGGATCGCGTTTGACATCAACCCCGCTGCGGTTGTGGGGACAGAGAACGGGACGCACTTTGAGCAGATCTACCAGCGGGCGAAGGTGGCCCTGAACAACGCGGTGGCCTCGTTTGACGATGCGAAGGATGTAACGCGGCTGATGCGGTCTGAACAGGACTCACTGGCCGACTTGCAGAGCCAGGTGGCGAGCCAGGAGCACTCCTACAACAACTCAATGATTGAGCTTTATGGATCACCCTATCCTGAGGATGTGGGTCCCGGGAAAACCTGGAAGCAGGGCTACAGCGGGCCCGACTTAATCCACTACTCGTATGTGGACCTCCCCGAGGTGGACTGGCTGGGGGATGGGAGCGCGAAGGAGACGACAAGCTTCAAAGTCGATGTGCAGCAGCTGCCTGAGGACTGGCTGACGAAGAACTACACCGATCTGGATTTTGTGACGCTCCATACGGATGGAACTTATACGGTGAACGAGCACTATGTGGAGTTCACCCTGGGAGCACACGGTTTTTATGACAAGCCGGACGCATGGAAGGGTGTGAGGTATTCGCCGGGCAAGATTCAGCAGGCGATATCGGAGATGATCGCCGCGCACACAAAACTCAACAAGGCCCTGGGTGATGCGGAGGGTGGAAAGCAGGACTTTGACAAGGCGATCCGGCTATTCAAGGCCGATGTGGCCACACATGACTCCCTGAGGGGTTACGAGAAGGATCTGCTGATAGCTGAGCAGACGCTCGCAGCGGTGACGTATGCCTTTGAGCTTGTGGATGTAATCACTGAGCACACGAAGGAGGCCATCCAGGAGGGGATCGACACCACAAAAGAAGCGTTGCCGTCCTCATTCATAGCCGGTTTGGCAGCGGGTGGTGATCTGACGGCCCCTGCGAAGGCGGCCATGTCGGCAGCGGGTGTGGTGGCGAGTGAAGTCACAGACTGGACGAAGATTCTGACGTTTATCGGAGTCTCCTCTTTCGGGTTTGCGAATGAGACGGCCAGCCGCTGGCTTAATTTTGACACAATGGCACCCCTGGAGTGGGATAAGGAATTAAGAGGCGCTGTTGCGGATCTTGGTAATACAATTAATGACCTGGGCGACCAATTGGTGGTGATCAATCAGGAGTTGAGGGCGTATGAGGACACCCAGCGGAAGTATCGGGCGCTGCTGGCCGAGGGTGACCGGATCCAGGAAGAGCGCGAAATCTTCCGTAAGCGGTCGGCAGCAGTGGTTCAGGGCTATCGGACCCGGGACGCGGCCTTCCGCCTGTTCCGCAACGAGAAGCTGGAGCGTTACAAGACACTGTTTGACCTCTCGGCGCGGTATTCGCTGCTTGCAGCCAATGCCTTTGACTACGAGACAGGGCTTCTGGACACCACGGCAGGTCGTGCGTTCAAGAAGCGGATCATCAACGCCCGTGCATTGGGCGTCGTGCGCAACGGCGAGCCGCAGTATGCGGGGAGCAACAACGGGGATCCGGGCATTTCCAGCGTGCTGGCCGAGATGAAGGCGGACTGGGATGTGCTGCGGGGTCGTCTGGGCTTCAACAATCCGGATGCCTATGGAACAACGGTTTCACTCCGTGGCGAGTTGTTGAGGATTCTGCCGACCACCGATGGTGACTCCAACTGGAAGGACGCCATGCAGGCCGGTCGTGTGAGGGACATTCTGCAGGACTCGGATGTGAAGCGTTACTGCATGCAGGTGGATGACGGGACCGGACTCCCGGTCCCGGGGATCGTGATCAACTTCAGCACGACGATTGCTGATGGATACAACCTGTTCGGCAGGCAGCTGGCCGCCGGGGACCATGTGTTCACCCCGAGCAGTTTCGCCACCAAGATCTTCGGAGCGGGGGTGGCCATGATCGGCTACCGTGGCATGGACAACCCCTCTGCGAACAGCGGGGTGGGTGGAACAACGCCGACCGAGCCGGACAGTTCCTATCTGGATCCGCTCGCCCTTTCGGCGACACCGTATGTGTATCTGATCCCGGTGGGCGTGGATTCCATGAGAAGCCCGCCGCTGGGTGACACAAGCACCATCCGGACCTGGAGCGTGGAGGATGTGGCGATTCCGATGCCGTTCAACATCGGGGCCTCGGACTTCTCGACCAAGCAGCTGTGGCAGTCGAGTGATTCACTCACGGAACCGCTGTTTGCGATCCGCAAGCATCAGGCGTTCCGGCCGGTGTCCACGACCTCGGTGTTCAGTTCGAGCCTGTATGGCAACAACGGGACCCTGCAGCGGTCGCAATATACGAACAACCGGCTGGTGGGCAGGTCGGTATGGAACAGCCAGTGGAAGCTGGTGATCCCGGGCCGGACATTGCTGAACAACCCGAGCGAGGGTTTGGAC
>CAIWMU010000205.1 GCA_903913865.1 uncultured Verrucomicrobia subdivision 3 bacterium | reverse complement strand
CTTTTTGCAAGCACCAACGGTGCGCCAATGTGACAGCCCAGGGCAACGCCCTGGGTAATCTGGAAAAAAACGCAAAGAGCCCTGTAGGGGCGACATAAATCGTTTAACTGGAACATATTGCATATTTCTAAACCCATGCCCGGCAAACCAGATACCCCCGCCCGAACCTGCTGCCGCCCCCACGCCATGCCTCCCAACTGTCAATAGTGAGGACTGACCCCATTTCGTGCCGACACCGCGACACCGGGGACTTCCTGCTCTGCCATGCCTCTCAACTGTCAATAGTGAGGACTGACCCCATTTCTTGACGGGGATCCGGGATGTTGCTTGGATGTCCACCAGATGGACCAACAACAAACAGCTCCGACCGGGGGGAAGCGTGGAGGGATCCTCCACCTGACCGGCTTCCTGCTGTTGTTCTTTCTGGTCTGGACTGCCCGGGCGCTTGCGTTTGACCGGGTGGACATGTCGATCGGTCCGGTGCTGTTGAGGAGCGGGTTCAGCACCTTCATCAAGTTCCTCATCTGGGTGGTTCCGGCGGTGGCGTATGCGATCTGGATCGGGCGGGTCCCCCCCGCAAGGCGGCTGGGGATTTCCGCCATGCCCGGCAGGGGCGCGTGGGGATGGTGCCTTCTGGCAACGATTGGTTATCTGGTGATGGTGGCGTTGATTGAAATGATCCCGGGCAGAAAATCGTTCTCCATGGCACACCTTGAATCCATGGGGGGAACCCTTGTGCTGCTGCAGTTGGGGTTCTCCCCGTTGATTGAAGAAATCCTCTTTCGCGGACTGGTGCTGGGTGAACTGCTCGCCCTGGGAGTCGGGAAAGGGCTGGCGGTGCTGGTGACCTCCCTCCTCTTTCTGGGAACGCACCTGCCCTACTGGCTTTCCCACGAGGGGCTCACCCGGGGGGTGATGGCGAACGCGGTGGGGGTGTCCATCTTCAGTGTCGTCGCCTGCGGGCTGTTCCTGAAAAGCCGGTCCATCTGGCCGCCCACCGTGGCGCATATTGCCAACAACCTCTTGAGCACAATCCTGATGGCGTAAAGGGTGCGGGACGGGGCAGAAGGTGTTGTTTCTGCCCCCTACCCGTCCTGTGGTGTGGGAGCGATGAGGTTGCCCTGAATGCGCCGCCGCCGCATTCATTTTCGTCTTCGCCATTCCGGCAGACCCCCACAGCCTGCCGCCCCGTTGAATTGATAAGCATTTCCTTCTTTCGAGCCGCATGCTTTGTAGGTTGCGCGGGTGAGGAGTGGATTTCGAAACCGCCGCCCACACGACCACACCAGCGCGTACGGCCGTAGAATTGGAAACGGTGTCTGAGCCGTTGTCCATCAACGCATCGACTGTTGAACGGATAAATGAACGAATCTATCGATTTACCCCTTTACTGCACCAGTAGGGACAAAGCTTGCGGGCGACCTTTACCCTTGCTCAGCCGGCCATGCCAAGTGGCGGAACATAGAGGGCGGGTGGCTGGTGCCGACTCTCAAAATCTCAGCAACTCCGTTACGGTTTTTCGCGGGGGGGCGAGAGCGGACGATAAAGTCGCTCGCGAAATGTCGGCTCCCGCAACAGGACGGCCTGCAGGAAACGGAAGCTGTCGGCGAGGTAACCTTCGTAACCTGCCGGCCGACCGTCCCAGGTCGTCCAATCGATCCCCTGGGGGTAGGCGTTGACGGCTCCGTTTTGGAATCCGCCGTGCGCCTGGCGCTCCAGCATGGCGCGCAGAATCTTATCGGCCTCGGCTGCTTCCCCAACGACATAGTGCGCCGCGAGAAAATGCAGCACCTGCCCCGCCGTCACCGCGCCGTTCATATAATACCCAAAGGTGTCGGTGCCATCTTCGCGCTTCGGGCAACCCGCCGCGTCCGGCAGCAAATAATCGCCACGCCGCACCGGCACCAGCATCGGCGGCACACCCAGATCAAAACGGGTGAAGCCAACCTCCTGAATTTTCTTCCGCAGGCGCGCGAGAATTTCCCTGCCCCGGGCCGGCTCCACCAACCCGTATTCGATGGCGAGGCCATTGATGACCGGTGACGCGTAGTCGTGCAGTGCGCCGTCCTCGCTTTTCCACCACGCCAGCCAGCCGGTCTGCGGATTGAAGAGGGTCTTGAAGTAACCGGCTTTGAGGCGGTCGGCGAGTTGCTGGTAGCGGGCCGCTTGTTTGTCGCGCTTCAAACGTGCCTCCAATTCGGCCAGACAGCGCCAGGCGCGGTAGATCAACGCGTTGCTGTAACTGTCCTTGTGGCCGCAATTCAAAGCGTCCCACCACGCGCAGGAACGCGCCGGCTCCTTCAGGGTGCCGTAATTGCCGCTCTGCGTCGCTTCCACCAGTCCATCCCCATCCACATCCCGGCGGGCGAGAAAATCAGCGATGACTTCCAGCCGCTCAATGCGCCGCGCCAGCCAGTCCTGGTCTCCCGTGACTTCGACGTAATCCCACGCGGCAATCAGCGGACCGGAGTTGGCGTCGAGAAAGTGCGCCTTGTCCCAGTAACAGATCATTTCGCCGTCGGGGAGCACCTTGTGATCGAGCCACCAGTCCAGCGTGCGCCTTACCAGCGGCATCGCCGAGATGTCCGGCGCGAGTTCCGGCGTCCAGAAAGCCTGATCGGCATAGAACCAAAGCGAGCAACTTGCCGGGTCGCTGATGACATTGTTGGCCAGCATGCCTGCCGGTGCGCTGAAGGGGTTGCCCGCGTCGCCCCATTTGGCGCTGCATTGCAACGCGCCGAACCAGCCCCG
The DNA here is from genome assembly GCA_903913865.1 of uncultured Verrucomicrobia subdivision 3 bacterium. GTDB lineage: Bacteria > Verrucomicrobiota > Verrucomicrobiia > Limisphaerales > UBA8199 > UBA693. The sequence goes on along the minus strand of CAIWMU010000205.1, from coordinate 1,987 downwards.
GCGCGCCGCCGCCCAGAGGGATTTGTCCTTCAGCCCCCGGGGTGCCGGCAGTTGGACCGGCGTGAGCGACAACGCGCATGTTTCGTTCTCGCGCAGCCCCGGCAACTCCACCACCAGATTGACCGTGTGATTGGCACGACTCCCCTCCAACCGCGCCTTCAAGTGGGAGCCGTTCTTTCCCGAAAGCAGCATTTGCCCGAAGTCCGGCGCGCTGATGAGCGTGGGTAAAAGCAAACTGCCATCCTCGTTCCAGGTCTGGGGGAGGACGGTGGTTGGCGTGACACGGGGATCAAACGGGAAAACGAGTTCCAATCCTTCCACCCGGGGCCAACCCTTGCCCCGCCCGGAGATCTTCATGCCGAGTGAACCGTTCTTCGGCTCCAGATTCCAGATGAGTTCAGCCTCCGGCGCTACCACAAGTCGATAGCGGAAGCCATTCCTGCCGGACCCCTCCCGCACTGTCCGGAATCCGGCACCCGCCTGCCATTGCCCGGCGATCCGGACCCGCAGGTTCACGCCGGTCCCCGCCTGCAACAGGTTCGTGTTCGCCCGCCCTCCGCCTTCGGTGTCCCAGCCGAGGTGGCTCACAATGGGCCGACCGGGTTCGGTTTCAAAGCGAATTGCCGGCGCGACCGCCCACGCCACAAGTGGTGATGCGACCAACAGGCAGCCCCAGATTTTATAAACGGAGCGAAGGAGGTTCATTGTCATTCGTGGTAGATATTACAAAGGTCATGGGGCGTCCAACAAGTGACTATCCAAGTCTGGATAACACCCTCTTTTGGGGGATGTCCAAACAGGAACCTGAACCGGGGGGAAGGTCCTGTGGAATGAGGGAAGGGATGGGTGACCACGGGATGAAGGCGGGATCGACTGGCGCTTTTCCGGCGGTTTCCAAGGGAACCGTTCTCGCTTCGAGCTGTGGTTTTGTTGAGGGTGGATAGGGAGGCGCTAAGGAGTCCGCTTCGAGCGCAAAACGGTCTTGCCTGGCTGCAGCCCCGGGCTTGTGGCGCTTAATTGGATTCGGCCGTCCTCGAGGTCGTCAGTCCGCACGACAACCACTGCCTTCCCATAGAACAGGCTCACATGATCGGCGACAAACTCCTCCGGGAACCGGTGGTCACCGTTGGCGACACCGGCCATCGTTGCCGGACCTTCAAGTTGAAACTTCACCTGGCTCATTGCCAGCGGACAGATGTTGCCATGCTTATCGATCGCTTCAACCAGCACGAAGCTCAAATCGTTCCCGTCGGCACGCAAAGATTTCCTGTCCGGGCTGAGCCGGAGTTTGGCAGGTTCACCCGCAGTGCGCACGGTCGCGGTTCCGATTTTGTGCCCGTTGTCATAGGCAACCGCTTTCACTTCCCCGGGTTGATAGGGCACATCCAGCCACCGGAGTGCATAGCGGTCCCGCACCACCTGGGCATTTGGATCCTTGGTGTGCTTGCCCAGGGACTTGCCGTTGAGGAACAACTCGGCGGAATCCCCGCCCGTGTAAACATAGACGGGGGTCGTTTTCCCCACCCGGTCCGGCCAGTTCCAGTGCGGCAGAATATGGACCGTCTTTCTCTCCGGAGCCCAATGGCTCTGGTAGAGATAGTATCTGTCCTTGGGGATCCCGGCCAGGTCCACGATCCCGAACGAGCTAATCCGCGATTCCTCGGGTTTGGTCAGCTTGCGCTTTTTGAAGTTGCCCCAGCCATCGGCGACAAAGGGCACTGGTTCTCCGATGTAATCAAATCCTGTCCAGACAAACTCTCCGGCCACAAACCGGTCTTTCTCCATTAGCCCGACTTTCGCACCCCACCCCCCGAACAGGGGGGTATGACTTCTGTAAGTGGTTGACAGACAACGGTTGGAATTTTGATTCTTGCTTTGTAGGGACTATAACTGTCGATTTCCATGAATTTCTCTTTACGCGCCCCCTTTCGCCGGTTACGTTGGCCTTGTTATTATAAGATTTATTGTAATGCAGTCTTGTGGCAGG
>CAIWMU010000204.1 GCA_903913865.1 uncultured Verrucomicrobia subdivision 3 bacterium | reverse complement strand
GACGTCAAACGGTCGGCGGATGGGCGAGCAACGCTGTCTGTTTTGCACTTTGTTTACTCCCATCCCGTCGGCGAACGGATCCGCATTCGCAGATCTCCTGCGATAACCGATCCCTGAGAGGTAATCCGCAGATGAACGCAGGTTCCGGCCAGCCCCTTCTTCCCCATCTGCGGTAATCTGCGAAATCTGCGGAGAAAATCCGGCTGTGGCGATCGTGCGTGCCCCGGAGTTTTATGGAAGGCTCCAATGGCCCTCCACACCAGTAATCTGCGATTCATCCCCCTTCAGCAAGCCGGACCGCGTTTAAGCCACCAGACGTGATGCAAACCAGATGGCCCCTGGAACCGCACAGTTCGCGAAGGCTTCCGGAGGCATTTTCCGCAGATGGGGCAGATGAACGCAGATGCCTGAGGTGGTCCAAGCATTGTCTGTGGCACTCTTCGAAATCTACGGATCATATCCAGCCAATGGATTTGACGCATCGTGGTTTGGGGGGCAGGGGGGATCGGGAATAGGGCAGGAGGGAGGGGGAAGATGTGGAATCGCCGAAACTCGAAGCACCTTGGTGCGTCATATCCGGGTCATGCACGGTCTCCAGCCGCATCGGGTCGGTTGGCGCGATGGGCGTTCTCTCGCCGACTGGGATGAATCAGGGTAGCCGCAGGCCCCAACTCTTTTTTACATCTCATAAACTGGCGTCGGGAGATCCTGCGGAAACCGGATCGGCAGTTGACGTGCGGAGCGGTTTGTGCGATATCCTTGGCTACTGATGAATAGAATTAGTTTACTCACCGTTTCTGTGTTGTGCGCTGCGGCGTTTGTCGCAAACGCCCAGGTTGGCGGCAAGGTTGACCTGTCCAAGCTGCCGCCTGCGGCCAGCAAAACCCCCGTGACGTATGCCACGGATATCAAGCCCATTTTCGAAAAGTCCTGTGTCCGTTGCCATGGTGCCGAAAAGCCCAAGGCCCGGCTCCGCATGGACAGTTTGGAAAGTGTGACCAAGGGCTCTGAGCATGGGGCCATCGTGGTTGCGGGCAAGGGAGCTGAAAGCAAGCTGGTGCTATCGGTTGCGCGAATTACAGCCGATCCCGACCAGCACATGCCCCCACTCAAGAACCGCGCAGGAATTCTCCCCCTGACCAAGGATGAGGTTTCGCTGATCCGGGCCTGGGTCGATCAGGGCGCGAAGTAGAGCCCGATAGGAACTGTTTTCAACCGCCGCCGTGCCCGGGTGCAAGCAGCGGGGTGGCGGCGGATCTTCCTTAAGCAAGCAGCGGGGTACATCCTGAAACTTCAGGAGCCCCCGCTGTTTCTGCTGGCTTTGGGCCGGGGAATGCCTAGAAGATCAAACCTGTGTCGAACGCAACTGATTTTGAAAGCACGGACAGCGGACGCTCCGCCAAGCCGCTTCCATACGCCCTGTTTGTGACGTTGGAAGCCCCTTTGGATCTGGAGAAGGGGGGGGCTCTGCCCGGGGTGACCGTTGCTTACGAAACCTATGGCACCCTGAGCGAGGCCCGCGACAACGCGGTGCTCGTGACCCATGCCCTGAGCGGTGATTCCCACGTCATTGGCCACACTGTTGAGGATGATCCAGGCTGGTGGGAGATCATGGTGGGACCGGGGAAGCCGGTTGATACGAACCGCTTTTTTGTCATTTGTCCCAACGTGCTCGGGGGATGTCGTGGAACGACCGGCCCGGGCAGCGCGAACCCGGCGACCGGCCAGCCGTATGGGCGGGATTTTCCGGTGATCACCGTGGGGGACATGGTCGAGGTGCAGCGGAGGCTGCTGGACCATCTGGGAATCTCGAAGCTTCTGGCGGTGGTGGGCGGATCCATAGGGGGGCATCAGGCCCTGACCTGGTCGGTGCGGCATCCGGAACGGCTCTGTGGCGTGGCGGTGCTCGCCACATCCCCCCGGCTGACCAGCCAGGCGCTGGCTTTCGATGTGGTCGGTCGCAACGCGATTTTGCGCGATCCCCATTTCCACGGCGGGCAGTATTATGACAAGGCCAAGGGACCGGAAGTCGGCCTGGCCATCGCCCGGATGATCGGGCACATCACCTACCTCTCGCGGGAGGCGATGACTGAGAAATTTGAGGCCAACCGCCTGCAGCCACGGGAGGTGGCCACCGAGTTTGAAAAGACCTTTTCCGTGGGGTCCTACCTCGGTTACCAGGGCTCCAAGTTTGTTGAGCGGTTTGATGCGAACAGCTACATGACCCTCTCGCTGGCAATGGACCTGTTTGATCTGGGCGGCACTCCGGCCCGGCTGGCGGAGACCTTCTCCCCTGCGAAATGCCGCTGGCTGATTGTGAGTTTTTCCAGTGACTGGCTTTTTCCGCCGGACCAATCCCGCGACATCGTGAATGCACTCGTGGCGAACAAGGCCCCGGTGAGCTATTGCGAGGTGCGGAGTGCGGGCGGGCATGACGCGTTCCTCCTGCCCGACGAGTTCCCGATTTACGGGGAAATGATGCGGACATGGCTGGCGAACCTTGCCGAGGGCGGTGGAGAGATGGATTCCGCCGCCGAGGAGCACGGGCCGAGGAGCATCTTCAGCCAGCACCGGCTGGATTATGACCTGATCACCGAACTGATCCCCGCCAATGCGAGTGTGCTGGATCTGGGGTGCGGCGCGGGGACCCTGCTCGCCCGGCTCAAGGGGCGGGGTCATCCCCGCCTGGTGGGTGTGGAACTGGATGAGCGCAGTATTCTCGCCTGCGTCAGCCGGGGGCTGGACGTGATCCACGCCGACATCAATCAGGGACTGGCGTTTGCCGATGGGGAATTTGATTGTGTGGTGATGTCCCAGACGCTCCAGGCCGTTTGCGATGTGGAGCGGGTTCTTCTGGAGATGGCAAGGGTTGGCCGCACCTGTGTTGTCAGCATCCCCAATTTTGCCTTTGCGCCCCTGCGGCGGATTCTGGCAGAGGAGGGGAGGGCCCCGAAAGCGCCGGGGGTCCTGAACAACGAATGGTATAACACCCCCAACATCCGGTTCTTCACGATTGCGGATTTTGAGGAGTTCTGCCGGGACAGGAATCTGGTTGTTCACCGGCGGGTGGCCCTGAACACTGAGCACCAATGCGAGGTGACCGAGAACCCCAACCTGAACGCAGACCTCGCGATCTTTGTCATCAGCAAGGGCCAGGGCGGGGAGTGAAGACTGATCGTTGCTTTTTGGCTCACACGAAGACACGAAGACACGAAGGGAAGAAAGGGAGATCAGGTCAGATTTGAACAGCCGTGGTGTTTCGTGCGGGATGACCGGGTGTGGACGTGCTCAGGTCGGAGCACAAAGGGTGGCGTGTTGGTTGATCCGGTTCTTCCCTGACTTCGTGGCTTCGTGCCTTCGTGTGAGTAAAGGATGTCGGTTCCCATGCCGCTGAAGTCGTCAACTTTGCAACCTGCGGACTCCCTCAGGGTGTGCCCCGACTCCGGCCTGCGCAACGCGTGTGTTGGGCTTGAACCGGGATTTTGGCTCACACGAAGACACGAAGACACGAAGGGAAGAAAAGGAGATCAGGTCGGAATTGAACAGTCGTGGTGTTTTGTGCGGGATGACCTGGTGTGGACCTGCTCAGGTCGGTGCTCAAAGGGTGGCGTGTTGATTGATGCAGTTCTTCCCTGACTTCGTGGCTTCGTGCCTTCGTGTGAGTAAAGGATGTCGGTTCCCATGCCGCTGAAGTCGTGAATTTTGCAACCTGCGGACTTCCTCAGGGTCATGCACCGAGTCCGGCCTGCGCAACGCATGTCTCGGGCTTGAACCGGGATTTTGGCTCACACGAAGACACGAAGGCACGAAGGGGTGAAAAGGAGATCAGGTCAGGATTGAACAGTTGTGGTGCTTTGTGCGGGATGACCTGGTGTGGACGTGCTCAGGCCGGAGCACAAAGGGTGGTGTTGGTTGATCCAGTTCTTCCCTGACTTCGTGGCTTCGTGCCTTCGTGTGAGTAAAAGAAGTCGGCGGTCCCCATGCCGCTGAAGTCGTCGATTTTGCAACCTGCGGACTCCCTCACGGTGTGCCCCGACTCCAGCCTGCGCAACGCGTGTCCTGGGCTTGAACCGGGATTTTGGCTCACACGAAGACACGAAGGCACGAAGGGAAGAAAAGGAGATCAGGTCAGGATTGAACAGTCGTGGTGTTTCGTGATGGATGACCGGGTGTGGACCTGCCCTGGCCGGAGCACAAAGGGTGGCGTGTTGGTTGATCCAGTTCTTCCCTGACTTCGTGTGAGTGTCCCCAACCTCCGGCAGCTGGAACGTCGCCGGCTTCCATTATGGGTTCCGTTGTGTCAGGGCGAATTAGACTGAGTGTTTTTACCATTTGATCAGGCGGGTGCGAAGCAAGAGGCCCTGATTTCAGAAAAGTTCCAAATGAGCCGCTGCTCGCATATGGCGCTTCTGATATGGCAAAGCGCCTTAGCCGGACTTTGACTGGTAGGTCTGGTAAACGGGTTTTCCGGGCCGGGCTTTGGACCTGGAAACGCACCGGGGAGATGGGGCCTGGTGTACACTGAAACTCTGTGCGCGGATTCCCTGCTCTGTCGGGTGTCCCAACCTCAGGCACTCTTCATTGAGAGCAAGGTGTGGAGAGAGTGGAGCAAAATTGAAAGAGATTTATGGACACATGATCTGGAATGCATTGTAATGAAATAGGAGTGGATTCGTTTGGCATAACAACTTTTTGGGACTGAATAATCATGAAAAAGCAACCAGCAACCCGGCCTTCTGTTTCCATGGCTTCGCCCCTGATTCATCTTGCGATCGGCACGCTTTTGGTCAGCCCGGTGTTGGCGCAACCGTGCACTCCGGCACCATCAGGCCTTGTAGGGTGGTGGTCAGGCGATGGCAACGGGATTGATCTGGCTGGCACTAATTCTGTCTCCCTGTCACGTGGGGCAACCTATGGTTCCGGGTTGGTTGGCCGGGCATTCAGCTTCAGCGGAGGTCCGGACGTGGTCCAAAGTGCCGTGGGGTCCCGTTTGGCGAGCCTGCAGAACACCTTTACTGTTGAGTTCTGGGCTCTGCCTGCGGTCGATCGGCTCTCCACAAGGGAACAGTCAGGTGGTTCCAATGGAATTGGTGGGCAGCGTTACGCCATCACCCCTGAATGGGGAGGTCAGGCCGCGGCTGGAGTGGGGGTGTCGGTTGGCCGCAATGGCGTCAGCGTTTTCGAGCATGGCGATGCTTACATGCCCTCGGTTGTGGTCTATGATGCAGTTATCTCCGGATGGACCCACATCGCAGTGGTTTACCAGAACAGACTGCCAAGCCTATACATCAACGGGGTTTTGGCCCGCACCGGTCTGACTGGAAGTCGTTCTGTTGTCTATCCATCGATCCTTTTCGGCAACGTTCCTGACGCGCCCCAATATGGTCCCTATGTGGGGCTGTTGGATGAGGTCTGCGTTTACAATCGTGCCTTGTCGGCCACTGAAATCCAGGCGATCCATCAGGCAGGCAATGGTGGCAAGTGCGGAAAACCGGCCTACACGATAGCCCTTTATCCCAACTCATTTCCCGATCTTTATGCAGGTCTGACGATCAGTGGTCTGCAGGGGCATAGTTATGGAGTTCAATGCACAACCAATCTGTTCAATCCAGGCAGTTGGATTGGAGTGACCAACCTGACGCTCGCTGAATCCCCTTTGGTGTGGCATGCTTCCGAGCGTGCGACCGGGGCTCAAAAATACTACCGAGTTTTGCACGGCCCTGTTCCAGTTCCTTGAGTGCGGGGACACTTGTTCCGTCCTGTGTAGTGGCAACCAGAGGAGCGTGGGGAGGGGGGGAGGAAGGGCCACCGGCCCGGAAACATACCAGCCCGGGCCATCGTCCTGGGTCTGTGCCGCAAAAAGCATCCACAGGGCTGAAAGCCCGCATCACCGTCCGGTTTCGATCATTGTGGGAGTCCAACGGTAAATCGCATCAGGACGGCCCATGGCATTCCGGCTGTGCCTTCTACCGGATCAGGCCCGTGGCGGAACCTCCCGGGGAAACTGACTTCTTGAAGAGTGTGCTGATTTTTCCGTAAGCTCTGTGGCATGACAGAGACTGAAGTGCTTCAATCGTTTCGTGACTCCGGCGCGCTGCTGGAGGGCCATTTCATACTGCGCAGCGGTCTGCACAGCCGCCAGTATTTTCAATGTGCGCTTGCCCTGCAGCAGATGCCCACCGTAGAGCGGCTGGGGGCGGCCCTCGCGGCGAAGGTTGCAGGCTTGGGGGCTGTCACCGTTGTGGCACCCGCCATGGGCGGGCTGGTGCTGGGCCAGGAGGTGGCGCGGCAACTGCGGGTGCGCTTCATTTTTGTTGAAAAAGAGGAGGGACGCCTGGTTCTGAGGCGCGGGTTCAAAATCCAGCCGGGGGAGAAGATTCTCGTGGTGGAGGATGTCGTCACCAAGGGGGGGCGGGTGCAGGAGACGATTGACATCGTGAACGCGCACGGCGGATCACTGGTCGGGATTGCCATGCTGGTGGATCGTTCCGGCGGCGGGGTGAAATTTGGCGTTCCCACACACAGTCTTCTGGCCTTGAATGTTGAAACCTTCGACGGGGACAAACTGCCTCCAGATCTGGCAGCCATCCCGGTCCAAAAGCCGGGGAGCAAATAGGCTGAATATGCGCCACCTGCTTACATCGCTGGGAACTGCCACGATCCTCGCGATTGCGGCGGGTCAGTTGCACGCGGAGGAGTCCCTGGTGCGGTCCAACGCGGCCGGATGGGTGATCTCCGGCACGAATCGCTCGGTTTTTGTGAATCGCACGAACCTGTCGATCTCCGTGAAAGCGGGACCGGTCACGTGGCAAACCCTCGATTCCGGGCCGGAGGATATCACGCTTAAGTCGGGAGGGGCGGTGTTCAAGCGCTCTCTGAAGGAGGCATCCCATATTGATTTCGAGCCGGTGGTTTCCGGGTATTCTGATGGGCTGCGGATCCGGCTTTCCGGTTTCACACATGAGGGAAAGCAGATCGATGCGGTTGTGGATCTCACGGTGAGTCTGGAGCAGGGGACGGGGGAGATGATCTGTGAAGCTTCCGTGTTGAAGCACACTGAACAGGTGCGGGAGTTGTCCTGGCCCCGTGGGTTTCTTCCGGGATCGGCCGATCAGACCGTGGTTCCCTTCATGCAGGGTATGCTGTTGCCAAAGGACTGGCCCCGGAAAGTGTATCTGTACGAATGGCTATCCTACGGTCGGGGCCTCTACATGCCCTGGTGGGGACAGCAACAGGGGCAGTCCGGGGTTCTGGTGATGCTGGAAACGCCCGACGACGGAGGTTGCCGGTTCGACCATCCGGCCGGTGGTCCCACCCGGATAGAGCCCCGCTGGGTCCATTCCCTTGGTGATTTCCGGGGCGTCAGGCGGATCCGTTACTCCTTTTTTGACAAGGGAAACTATGTGGACATGGCCGCCCGCTACCGCAGCCATGTGCTGCAAAATGGCACGCTGGTCACCTTGAAGGAGAAGATTGCCCGCAACCCGATCGCCGCCGGTTTGATTGGCACTCCTGTGGTGCACACGACGATCCTGAACCACATCCAGCCGGAATCCTCCTATTACAAGAAGGATGATCCGGCTGCGAATCACCAACTCACGACCTTCGACCAGCGTGCAGCGGAGTTGCGCCACCTGCGGGAGTCAGGTGTTCTCCGCGCCTATGTTCACCTGGATGGTTGGGGCAAGCGGGGTTACGACAACCTGCATCCGGACGTCCTGCCCCCCGCAGCAGAGTCGGGCGGGTGGGAAGGAATGAGGCGGATCGCAGACACCTGCGATTCCCAGGGCTACATTTTCGCCCTTCACGACCAATACCGCGATTTTTACAAGGATGCAGCCTCCTACAGCGATGACCTGACCATTGTGGAGGAGGACGGGTCCCGACCGTTAATCAAAATCTGGTGGGGAGGCAGCCAATCGACGCTCTGCTCCAAATTCGCTCCCGGTTATGTGGCCAGAAATCACCGCCTCCTCCGGAGCGAAGGAGTGAAAGTGCGGGGCAGCTATCTGGACGTCTTCTCCGTGGTGCCGGGGGATGAGTGCTACAACCCGGAACACGCTGTCACCCGGGCCGATTCCATCCGCTACCGTGGCGAATGTTTCAACATCATCCGCGATCTGGAGGGGGTTGTCAGTTCCGAGGAGCCTGCAGATTGGGCCATGCGCTACCTGCATCTGGTTCACCACGCCCCGTTCGCGCTGGATCCGGATCCGGGGAAAGGGCCCGGAATGGGGGTGCCGATTCCGTTGCACACCCTGGTCTATCACGATGCCCTCGTCGTCCCGTGGGGCTTGAGCAAGGGTGGATGGGGGATTCCGGATGCTGATTCCGGCTACCTCCATGCCCTGGCGAATGCCGGGGTGCCCTATGTTTCCACGAGTCCAGATCCAGTTCACCTGGAACAGGTTAGAACCGTCTGCGCCCTGCACCACCGCCTCGCCCTCGTCCCGATGGTCCGCCATGAGTTTCTGGACAAGAATTTTCGTCGCCAGAAAACAACCTATAAGGATGGCACCACTGTTGAGGTGGATTTCGAATCGGGCAGCCACGTCATCACCCCGCCTCTCACGGCAGCGGAACTAAAAACGATTTCGGAACCGATGGGACTGTGGTAAACCGGGGTGGCTAGAGCAGATTTGTTGGCAATTCACTGTCGTTGATGACTTCCGGTTCGGGCTTTTGCAGGACATCGGCATGTTCGACAACCAGATCCAGATAGTTCGCGGTGATCTTATCCAAAGCCTCGCGGTCGGGAGCCGGTTCAGTCGGTTCCGGGGCGTTTGCCGGATGTGGGGTGTCAGTATCCGCAGCTGCCAGAACCTGTTCCAATCGGGATAGCAGGGCGGTTGCCGCCTCGAGTTCCTCCGGTATGGCGGCTTTGTCCATCATTTGCAGGACCTCATGTTCCGGGTTCTTCGCCCCATCCAGCAGTGCTGCACCGGTTGGGGTCAATTGGAACAGGGGGGAGCGCTTGTGGTTTGGGTTCGGCTGGCTGGCGATCCATCCGCCCTGCAGGAGTTGAACGACAATGACTTGTATGTTCTGTCGAGAGTTTGCGCGGTTGCGGGCCATTTTCGGAACCGTGGTCGGGCCGTGATGCTTCAGATGGTCCAACACCTCCCAACCCAGTGCCGAAACCGGCCCGGTGGCTGCGATCCTTAGACGCCGGCGCAACTGGGTCGAAAAGGAGATCGCCTTGGCGATGAACCGTTCGCTACTGCTCTCTTTGGATGATTCCTGCATGACAATGCACTGTAATAAAACCTGAGTCCTCGTCAACAGGATTGTTTCTTTTGGGTCGATTGTGGCAAGGCATTGTTAAAGACACTGAAAAGAGGGCCACGTCGATTCTTCAGGGTTGGCAAGGCTTGCGGTGGGTCGCCTGAAATGACAGAATCGGCGTAATGCGTGAGTCGTTTCGTGCCTGGACTGAGAGCCTGGAGACTTTTTTGCTGGAAGTCATCCTGGAGCAGCGCCGTGGAACTCGCGCTGCGGTGGTCCGGGGGATTTTGTATGCGATGTCCGGGGTCTTCCATGTGGCGATCAAGATCCGGAGGTTTCTTTACAATGTCCGGATCCTGCGGGATTCGACTCTTGGGGTGCAGGTGATCGCCATTGGGAACCTGACTGTTGGGGGGACCGGCAAGACGCCTGTTGTTGAGAAGTTCGCCCGGGAGTTGCGGGATGCGGGGCGGAATGTGGCGATCCTCTCGCGTGGATACCGTTCGAAGCCCACGCCGTGGCACAAACGGCTGGTGAACAAGCTCCTACTTCGGGACGACACGACCCCGCCGAGGGTGGTTTCGGATGGAAAGTCGCTACTGCTGGATTCCGACATGGCAGGGGATGAGCCCTACATGCTGGCTTCCAACCTGAAGGATGTGGTCGTGCTTGTGGACAAGGACCGCGTGAAGAGCGGGCGTTATGCGATCGAGAAATTCGGGTGCGACACCCTGCTGCTGGATGACGGATTCCAGTATTGGAAACTTCAGGGCCGGCGCCGTGATATTGTGCTGATCGACCGGCAGGCCCCCTTCGGGAATGAGCGCCTGCTGCCGCGCGGGACCCTGCGGGAACCCCCCAGCCACCTGGCCAGGGCCAGCACCATTTTCATCACCAAGAGCGACGGGAATACGGCTGAACTGCGGAAGCGCATCGCCAAGTTGAATCCCGGGGCGGGGATCATCGAATGCATTCATCATCCGCTTTATCTGGAGGATGTTTTTACGGGACAGAGGGTTGAACTGGAGTGGCTGCGGGGCAGGAAGGTGGCCTCCTTCAGCGGGATCGCGCAACCGGAGAGCTTCGAGCAAAGCCTTGTGAACCTGGGTGCCGAGGTGATGTATGCGAAGCGGTTTGCGGACCACCACCGGTTCACTCAGCAGGAGGTCATCAATGCCATCAACCGCAGCAAGAAGCGTCAGGCGGAGACCATCATCACCACGCAGAAGGATGCGGTGCGATTTCCCAAGATCGACCGGAGGGACCTGCCGATGTATTTCATGCGGGTGGAGATCAAGATCCTGAGCGGGGCGAAGGACTTTCAGGACTGCGTCAGCAAAATTTGTTTCAGATAAGTCCATGAACACGGCGTTATATCTGGTTGTTCGCGTGCTGATAGGGGTGGTGCAGCTGCTGCCGCTTCGCGGGGTGGCGCGGTTGGGGCGTGGAATTGGTGCCCTGGTCTGGATACTGGACCGGCGGCACCGGAATGTGACTCTGCGGAATCTGGAGCGTTGCTTTGCGGGTGAGAAATCGCCGGAGGAAATTCACAAGCTGGCAAAGGAAACCCTCCGCCGGATCGGGGAGAATTTTGCCTGCTCGGCAAAGACTGCGGCGATGAGCATCGAGGAACTGCGGCCGCATCTGGAGTTTGGGGGAAACCGCCAGGTTTTGGATGTGCGGGACTCCGCAGGGCAGAGGCGGCTGGTCGTGGCCATCGGCCATTTCGGGAATTTTGAGCTGTATGCCCGCTTCACGGACACGGCATGCGGGTTCGAACTGGCCACCACCTACCGGGCGCTGCGCCAGCCTGCGCTCAATCGCATCTTCCAGGCGCTGAGGGAGCGGTCCGGGTGCCACTATTTTGAGAGGCGCACGGATGCCCAGGCCCTCAAGACCTTCATGAACGGCCCCCGGGTCATTCTGGGCCTGCTTGCCGATCAGCATGCCGGGGACAATGGGATGCGCATCCCGTTTTTCGGTCACGAATGCTCCACATCGGCAGCCCCGGCCATTTTTGCACATCGTTACGGCGCCGCGCTCTTCACGGCGATCTGCTACCGGGTGGATCTCGCGAAATGGCGCATCGAGATCGGGGATGAGATCCCGACGATGGTGGATGGCAAGCCGAGGAGCGGGGAGGCGATCATGGCCGATGTGAACCGTGCCTATGAGGTGGCGGTCCGCCGGGATCCGGAAAACTGGTTCTGGGTGCACAACCGGTGGAAACCGGTGCGGGTTCAAAAAAGGCCCCCGCCGCCCCCTGAGGTTCCGGCGGCGGAAGCTCCTGTCGCATGACCGGGAGCACTGGAAGTTTTCTGTCGAAGCCGGGGACATCACGGGTCCTTGTGCGGGGTGTGAATTGGCTTGGGGATGCTGTGATGACCACTCCGGCCCTGGTGCGGTTGCGGGAGGCCTGCCCCTCCGCCCGGATTACGATGCTCTGCCAGTCGAAGATGACTGAGCTTTGGCAGGGGCATCCTGCGGTGGATGAGATCATTCCGATCGGGGCAGGGGAGGGGGCATGGGCGGTTTCCCGGCGGTTGAGAGCGGGCCGCTTTGATGCGGCGGTTATTCTGCCCAATTCACCCCGCAGCGCCCTTGAGGTTTGGCTGGCGGGGATTCCAGCGCGGGCGGGGTATGCGCGACCCTGGAGGAATTGGTTGCTGACGACTGCCGTGAAGGCAGTGGAAGGACGGCCCCGGATGCGGAAGAGGACCCCGGCGGAGATCCGTGAGCTTTTGTCGGTCGGCAGGGATTCAAACGGGGCTTTCGGAATCGATGGCTCGGCGCACCAGATTTACGACTACCTCCATCTCGTTGGGGCCCTTGGGGCCAGCCGGGAGTTGGTGGATCCGGTGCTGAGGGTTTCCCCTTCGGAGATGGTAGCGGCGAGGGGGAAGTTTCTCACAGGGCTCACCCCGGCCTTTGCTGATTCCGGTTCCGCCTTTGTAGGATTGAATCCCGGGGCGGAGTATGGTCCGGCGAAGCGATGGCCTTTGGAGAGCTATGTGGAGGTCGCCAGGGTCATTTTGAATCGGGACCCGGCGATCCGGATCCTTGTTTTTGGCGGGGGCAGGGATGTTGAAACCGCGAGCGCCATCGTGTCAGCGGTCGGATCCCGGGCGTTGAGCCTCGCCGGGCGGACCACCCTGCGGGAGATGATGTCGATGATGTCGATCTGCCGGGTGCTGGTGACAAACGACACCGGGCCGATGCATGTCGCGGCAGCTCTTGGTGTGCCTGTGGTGGCCATATTCGGGAGCACCTCGCCTGAGTTGACGTCTCCGGGCAGCCCCGGCCGATTTCCGGGGCATCTGGTGCGGGCGGGGGTTGCCTGCTCCCCCTGTTTTCTCCGTGAATGCCCGGTTGACTTCCGGTGCATGAAGCAGATTCCACCCTCTCAGGTGCTTGAAGCGCTGACTTCCATTCTTGTCGCAGCTCCTTGAGGCTGCAAATGAGGGTGGCAGGGCGTGGAGGTCCGCCGCAATCGCCTGCCCAAGGAGAGCATCCGCCGATGCCGCAGATGCGCGCAGATTCCAGAGGGTCTGCACATGTAATCAAGGTCATCCGACCTTGACCACCCGCGGGCCGTCAGGGCCGATTCATCTGGGAAGACCAGGATGAATAAGGGATGAGGGGGTATGAGATTTGACGGGACAATCGCCGGCTCCTTTTCCATACTCCGGTGCATGATTTTGAACATTTCAGGCACCGAAAGCAACGTTTTGGACCGTGTCACAGTCCGGCTTCTCGATGATTCCGAGATTG
>CAIWMU010000203.1 GCA_903913865.1 uncultured Verrucomicrobia subdivision 3 bacterium | reverse complement strand
GTCGATCGCCACTCCCGCAGCCGCTCTGCCAATGTTTGAAGTTGAGGAAAACCACCAAAATCTCGTTTCGTTGCCATAGTTCGCCACCAACCATAGCCACTTCACCCCCAAAAGTTACGCACCCTTGCCGAAGCAACACGTTTGAACATGCCCTTCTCGATGCTCCATTCACTCAAAATCCGCCCGTGGATTGAATCATATTGCCCCCGCGCAGAGGTGATGTCCCCGACGGGGTTCGGGCGGATGTAGAAGTGCCGGAAACCGGGAGCTTTCGCATCCGGCTGGATGCCTGCGAGCGCCTTGTAGAACCAGGCGCTGACATCCCCGAACATGATGTGATTGCGTGATTCGGTCCCGTTCCACTGTTCCCACAGGGTGGTAGCCCCCTGCTCCAGCCACCAACCCCAGCCTGGCTGGTCTTTCTGGGCGACCATGCGGTAGGCCACGTCGGCCCGGCCGTTTTCGAGCAGGGTGTTGAGCATGTATTTCGTGCCCAGAATCCCGGTATCCACATGGTTGTCCGCCTTTTCCACAGCGGCCACAAGATTGGCCAACACCTTCGCCCTGTTTTCCGGTTCCACAAGGCCCTGGTAGAGTGCGCAACTCAGCGCGGTTTGGCTGCCATTGTCATAGAGGCCGGTGTCCGCGTGGTAGAACTCCCTGTTGAACGCAACCCGGATGGCCGCCGCCTGTGCCTCATACTTCCGGGCATCCTCCTTATTGCCAAGCAACCCTGCCGCAAGGGCCACAATCGTGGTGTCCACGTAGTGGTAGGCGGTATCCGTGATACCTGCCTCGGTCTTGGTCTTCCATGGGGCCCAGTCGTTGAGACCGATTTTGACAATCCCGTTTTTGGCCCGGCTGGAAAGGTAATCAACGTAGCGCTTCATGCCGTCGTAGTGCCGCTGGAAGTTCTCGGTGTCCCCGTAGTAGAGGTATTCGTAGTAGGGAATGAGGATGAAGGCACTGTCCCAGGCGGGGCCGCTGCCGAACGCATAGCCCCAGCCGCTCGTCGGAACAATCCCGGGCAGCGCCCCGGTGGCCTTCTGTTCATCCCCCAGATCGTTGATCCACTTCTGATGCACCGTCACAGGAAAGAAATTGAACTGGGCCTGCTCGCAGGCGAGGTGGGCATCCCCGGTCCACCCGTTTTTCTCCCGGTGCGGACAATCCGTGGGAATCCCCTGCAGGTTGCTGAGAAAAGCCCATTCAGTGGCGCGCTGAATCCGGTTCAGCATCGGGTTGGAACAGGCGAACTCACCCGCCCTGGGCACTGCGGAATGGATGAACTGTGCCCGGAAGTTTTCGAGCGTGGGCCTGCCCGGAAATCCGGTCACCTCCACATACTGGAAACCGTGGTAAGTGAACCGTGATGAATAAACCTCCTCGCCGCCGCCTCCTTTCAGGATGTAGGTGTCGGTCTGGTGCTGCTGCTCCTGACCCAGCCGCTTGACGTGCTGCTCCATGTCCCGGGTGTCAAGAGTGCCATCCGGGAAGAGGCGCTCCCCATGGCGCATCTGCACGCGCGTGCCTGCGGGGCCGTTCACACGAAGTTCCACCCTCCCCGCAAGGCTCTGCCCCACATCCACAATGAACATGCCGGGCTTCGGCTCCGTGATTTTCACCGGCTTGATCACCTCGTGCACCTTGATCGCTGGCATCATCTGGGCGGCAAGCAACCCCGGGGGGGCTTCAACCCTCTTCACCGGCTCCCATCGCGTTGCATCAAATCCAGACGTGGCCCAGGCGCTCCGCTCCAAACGCGCATCGTAAATCTCGCCCCCATAAATGCTGTCGAACAGGATCGGCCCGGTGGAACATTGCCAGGAGTCATCGCTGACGATTGTCTCGCTCCGACCATCCGTATAATCCACCCGGAGATGGATCAAGAGCTTGGGCGCGGCCCGCCACGGTGCCTCATGAAAATTCCAGACCGCCCTGGTGTGGCAGTTGAACCAGCCGTTCCCAAGGATCACCCCCACCACATTTCCCCCGCGCTGGAGCTGGCTGGTCACATCGTAGGTCACGTAAAGCGCGCGCCGGTCATAGCGCGTGTAGCCGGGATCAAGGACATGGTCCCCCACCTTCCCGCCGTTCAGGTAAAGTTCATAGTATCCCAGGCCGCACACATAGGCCCGCGCCTGCCTGATCCTGCCATCCAGCTTGAATGCCCGCCGTAGAAGCGGCGCCGGGTGCGAATTCGTGTCCGCAGTGCGGGCGATCCACTGCGCCTGCCAATCGGCCGGAGACAGTAGCCCCATTTCCCACCGCGCGGGCTTGCTCTCACTCATCCGGCCTGTCTGATTCCACACCCGCACTTTCCAGAAGGCCTGTTGCCTCGATGCCAGCCCCCGCCCCGAATACCGGATCTGGGCGCTCTCGCCGGACTCCACCCTGCCACTGTCCCACAGGTCACCCTGCGCTTTTCGCAGAGCCGCTTCGCTGCGGGCCACCAGCACCTGATAGGCCGCCTGCGTTACCCCCCGCTCACTTGAGGTGAGGATCCAGCTCAGGCGCGGCTGGGGCGTGTCTATCCCGAGCGGGTTCTCCAGATATTCGCACTGGAGTCGCTCCACACGAAAATCCGCAAAAACCGCCTGAAGGGCGCCGATGAGAAAAAAGAGGATCCAAACACCCCGGCTGGCAGCCGGGAGAGAACGGGTAACAGGTTTCATTCGTTGAAGCCTATCCTGTGATTTTTTGATGCTGCCTTCAAGGTCATTAGTCCGGCCTTTCCAATCGACGGTCAGTCCCGGGCTTGCTTGACGTCGCCTGAAGAGCCCCGACGTGAATCATCCGCAGATGGGAGAAGGGCAGCCTTCCGCAATCTGCGTTCACCCGCAACCTTCGTGGCTTTCAGGTGAGCCAATCCAAAACCAGGTTCAGAGCCCCCCTCCCATTAGCCTGCGTTGGCGTCCATTAGCGGTTGCTCATTCCCATGTGACATTGGGCATATATGTAAGATAAAGGAACTTCGGGGGGCGGAGTGGTTCAGATGGGTTCGTCCCTTATAATTTCAAAAGGGCAGCGGGACCACCCGGAACGAGCGAAGCATCGATGCTCTGATCGAAGGTGGCAAACCTCCCCTTGTGTTTCACGGCCAGCGCGAGGATGTAGATGTCGGTGATGGCTTCCGAGGCGGGGAGAGTTAGGCAGACATTCGCAGCTGTGAGGGTCAGATCATCCTCCCAGAACTGGTGTCCGGGTGTGGCCAGCAGGCCAGAAAGGATCGGGCGGGCACCTTGGGGAGAACCCGGCCCGCCGGGATACTTGCGCGACCCGAGAATGCGCAGAAAACCATTCTCAACGAGCGGGCAGGTGGCCCATCCATTGCGGGAAAAGCCGCCACTGAAGAAGTCCCGGGCTGCCGCCGCGTGCGGATGGGCGGGATCGCACAGGGCCAATAGGACGTTGATGTCGAGCAGGTGAATCATACCCGGCGGGGATGGATCGCCCGCTGCAATTCCTCCTCGTCCAAACTCTCCTGAACGGCCTGAATTTGCTCCAAAGTGATGGTTTCACCGGGTTTCCGCTTGAGGACCAGAAACCCCAGCGGACCGACCTCAAATTTTTCCGGATCCGGGTTGTTGAGTTCCGGCGCAGGAGACAATTCACGACGCAGGGCATGTTCCACAATAGCCTTGAGTGTGATCCGCCGCCGGGCTGCGACAGCCTTGACCTCGGTGAGGAGATCATCGTCCAGTTCCAGGGTCGTTTTCATGTATGGGTCACTATATGGTTTTATGGGTCATTGTCAATAAAGTTGCACAAGCCCAACGAGAATCGGGATTAGCCGGGCAATCCGCCCCAGCCTGCGAGGTTGCCCCTGGCTGGCGAAGGGAACCATAACCCGACGCAAAACCGATCACATCTTGGATGTGCCCGTTCATGCTCACGATGTGCCACCCATACATGGCTCGGGGATGGGTATTGGGGGGGCAGACCACCCGGGCGTGATCTCTCAGGCCGTGCTGCTCGACCTCGCGTTCATCAACCGTGCCTCAGCTTCAATTTGTGGCGACTGGACAATCCATCCAGCATCAAGGTGAGGATGGTGCAGGTCATCCCAAGGAAGGGAACGCCGAGAGGTTTGCCGGTGACGGAATCGTAGTGCTCGCTGATTCCGTTCTTGAGGGCATTGGCGATGGTCTTGTCGGCAATATCCGCAGCGATCCGGGGATACCCGTGCCGGGCAAAGCCACAGGCCACCTGATAATTGGGAGCGGGCCAGACATCCCCCCGCCAGTAACTATGGGGATCGAAGCGTGGATCCTTGCGGTCCACAGTGGGGATTGGAAGAGGGGTCTGCCAATGCTCGGTCATGAAGGCCCTGGCCATTCGCCGCGTCATGGCACGGGTGGGAATGTTCGACATCAATGGCATCCAGCTCCCGATGGTCGCGACCCTGACCTTTTCAAGGGTGTCCCGCTTCACGGCCAGGAAGGTTCCGCTTTCCTCGTCCCACATGTGTCGGCGCATGGCCGCGACCGCTTTTGCGATGCGGAGCTGCCGCCGCCTCGCCATCGCGGTGTCTCCAAGAACCTTCGCCAGGCGCACCAGGCTGCACTCCGAACTGACCAGATAACTGGTGATCCCGGGCAGACAGATGTCCCCATACCAGTTGCCTTCCCCGGCACCTTTGCGCACCGGGTGCGGGGTCAGCTTCAGGCCATCCAGATTCACCTCGTTGTCGAAAGTTTCATACCGTCCATGCTGAATGACCTCGCTATAGGACCCGACGGCAACCAGCCCCATGTTTGTGACGTCCCGCTCACGCCAATACCATTCGTGAAAACTCTCCAGCGGTCCCAAACTTTTCCGGAGGAGTTCCTTGTCGCCGTTCCGCTTGTAAACACGTTCCAACCCCCAGCCGAGAATGGGGATCTGCGAATAGGCCGGCATCTCATTCCACCCGGTGGTGTTTCTGGGTTCGATCATGCAGGCAATCATGCCATGTGCATATTCCGGTCTCCTCGCGTTCCAACGGGTCTGGAAATCCCAATAATTCTGAAAGATCCCGCGGATCAACCCCTCCTGGCCGGGAAGAATCGCCAGCAGGTCCACCACAAACATGGCATCCCAGATCCACTGCCCATAAAAGGCATCCCCCGTGCCAGCCTGCATCCAGCAATGTTTCAAGGTGCCTTCCGGCGGCTTGATCTTGCCCAGAACGCATTGGTTGTAAACCTCCTCAGCGAGGCGGATGAGGTCCGGATCATTCGACTCGAACATCCCCCTGGCGTTAACCGCAAGCCCCCCCGTCACCGGCCCACCGTTCGCAACCCATCGGGAAGCAAGCAGTGACCCCATCGCCGCCACGAGGGTTTTGGCCGCAAACTCTCTTCTATTCATGGATCTGTCCTTTCTCAGGATTCATTGTTGCCACAGGTAACGAAAGGAAGAGTAGCGGATCTCTGGCAGGTTGCGAAAGTCTTTGTCGAAAATCCCCCTGTGGCATTGGGGCGCGCAACGGACACGCTTCCCGACTTGCGACCCGGCATTGGCCAGGTCGAACATGACTCCGCCCCGTACGCGCTCGATTCAGGGAGGCCCCCCGATCACCCGGCTCGGTTCAAAACATCTGCGGCGGGTCAGGAGTTCCGGGGGTTGATGTTCCATGTCCACCTTTTGGGAACACAAGCTCAAGCCTTCACAGTTGTCCCGATAGACTGTTCGTTCCAACAGACTGAACAGCAGCACAGTCATCCCGAAGGCAGGAACGTCCTTCTTGCACCCCCCCCGCAACGGAGAAAATCCGCAACACCCATCACGGCATCAAAGCGCTGCAGCGAGCCTCAATGAACCAAAACCGGACTCTTCCGCCGGGCCTACATTCCGATCGGATATTGGCTCTCTCCAACAGCCCGCTTGAGGGGTAGTGCGATTCGTCTGCCGCTGACTGGATCACGCAGAACAAAGGACACCCCCCCCAACACATCCGAAGCCCGGTCAAAACGCCCCCGATATGTGGCGGTGTAGGAACCACCAGCAACCCATCTGCTCGTCGGCAAAACCTGTGAGCCCGCAACCTCCAACGCTCCGGCCTTTCCCCGCGCAAAAACCTGCAGTTCGAAGTCCCTCAAAGCTCGTCCCACCCCCCTGTTCTGCCACTCGAAGAGGATCTCGAAGCGTTTGCCCGCAACTATTCTTCTCGGATACGAAATGCGAACAGGAACGAGACGGTAACCCATGGTACGCAACCCCCGGGCGACCAGATCAGGCCGTTCCCGGGCAAAATCCCTCGCATCCCCGCCCTGCCAACCCAGCAGGTTGATGTAATTCGGATGCAGGCTCAGCGCGTCTTCAACCACCCAGGTGACCCAATTGCTTCCCCCCTGTCTGGCATTGGCGTAACCGCCCGCAAACTCACTGAACATGGGCGCCCGCCCCTTGCGGAAAGCCTCTTCGTTCAGCTTGCGTTCATTGGAATGGACTGCACCTCCACAACCATCACGACGAAACGTGACATTTTTGAACTTCAAACCGTGATCGAAAGCCGAATAGCGCAAGAACTGCGGGTAGGAGCCTGTGCTGGTCGGATCGAGGACCCGGTTTGAGCCTGCGTAAAGCGCCTTCGGGCCGTCCGGATCGTAGGAATAGCTCAGCGCCAGCCTGTCATCTGGAAAAGCGGCCGCCCATATATCCAACACCTTCTTCAGACCGGCGCGCCTCCCTTCCATGTCCGGGTATTGAAAGCCGGTGTGCCACTCGCCCCAGACCCCGAAGCCGCGCAGGTCAACCAGTGTCACGGGTCGCTCCCTTGCAAAATGCTGGGCCACCTGCCTGAGGAAGATCGCGAGCCGTCGTTGATAGTGGACATTTCTGGCGTCCACAACGACGTAGGGGATGCCTTCCATATTCCGCACCTGCTTCTGGAGGGGATCAATCCCGCCCAAAACATGCTCCGGAATCCCTGTGCCTGCCGGAGGGCTTCGGGTGGCCCACCACACAAGTGACTCGGTGCTGCTCCGCAACTGGATACTCTTGCCCCGTTTTTTCCAATAGTCATAGGCTCTGTCCACGGCATCGAAGTCGTAAACACCCTCCCGCTTTTCAATGTCCGCCCAGGAAAACATCACAGCCACCACGTCCACGTCCGGAAAATGCTCGTCCGGCAGACCCAGCATTGTGGAGCTGCCATGAGGATCCGGATCCACGGGATAGTTCTCATAGACCACCCAACCCATGTCTGGATTGTGCAGAACGGCACTGCTGTCCTCCTCGGGAAAGACGGTCCGTAGCCCATCGTCGGCGGCCAAAGTCCCGGGGCAGCTGCCCACGCAGAACAACAACGTAAGAACGAGCAAGGACAGATTAGCCAAAACCCAACTTCGCCAGCGATCCTTCAGGCACTGACGCTGAAGGAGCTTCATCACTCTCCGCAGGTGCGGAGCCATTCCCTGAATCAAGCCGTTTTCGCCTGCAGCTTGAGTTCTCAATATGTCCATCCCTGACATCATCCAGTGTGCTCCACTACTTCCTACGCAAGCAGCGCCGAAGCCCCACCTGTCGATAAATTCGGAGAATCTCTGAAAGGTCAAATTCATGCCAGTCCGGATCACAGCGCATGGGTTCATTCCGGATTCATGACGGTCACGCCCATCAGACCGACAACCACTTCCATCGAAAGAGTTTCCAGAGTGACACTTTCCAAAGCGACACCGGGACGCAATCGCCAGTTGAGAAGGTTGGCGTTGCAGTTCCGGCCGAGCGCCACCATGGCCGGAGGATTTTTGGGCAGGCAGAATCCGTCCCGCTCATAGTTGTAATAGTTCCGGGTGTCCTGCCCGGGCCCGGAGGGCGTCGTGGCCAGCTGACAAAGCGTCCAGTAATTTTGGGGATGCACCAACTCCAGCTTCTCCACCACTCCATCCACATAGCGCATCCGCAATTCCGCGTTGGCGATCCCACACTGCATCGGATTGCTGGATCCGCACACCAACAACCAGACAGCCTCACCTTTCCGGTTTACCGGGACGGTGATGTGGTTGGGCCAGTTGTCCCACTGCGAGGTGAACGCGATGTTCACATCATCGCTCATCCAGGTGAACGGCACACCCTGCGGTGTTTGAATCCGGCTCGAGGCGGTTCCCACCCGGTGGAGCACAAGCTGACCGGCAATCGGTTCGACTCTGGGCTTTGGATTCGCCTCCAGATTCCACTCGGCGATCACGCCATCCAGAGGCGCCGGGTCGGCCGCGCGGCGTGCGATTTCGTCATTCGTCAGCGCACGGCGATATACAGCGGCCCTTTGGATGCGCCCCAGAAAACGACTGTCACCTGCGGGATCGACTCCGATTCTCAAGGGAAGTTTTGTGGTGCTCAGCGGGGGGAATTGCCCGCTGGTCCTGCCCGCCACCTCCTGTCCGTTCATGAAGAGTTTTGCAATTTTTCCCGATGAACTGTAAACAGCCGCGACATGCGTCCACCTGTCTCCGGGTAGTTTTGCATCAAACGAGCAACCTCCCTGTGGGGTGTGCAACCGGAGCGAGTTGCCGGGATAGGTGTCGAGCATGTAACCGTCGTAGGTGCCGGGCCTGCTCTTGTCCAAAATCCGCCCCCCTGCCTGCGGCATCGGATCGGCCTGCACCCAGGCCTCAAGAGTCACCTCGTTTGTCAGATCCAGCGAA
This sequence comes from uncultured Verrucomicrobia subdivision 3 bacterium, assembly GCA_903913865.1. Taxonomy (GTDB): domain Bacteria; phylum Verrucomicrobiota; class Verrucomicrobiia; order Limisphaerales; family UBA8199; genus UBA693. The sequence continues at coordinate 25,559 of CAIWMU010000203.1, read as the reverse complement.
GGGTCGGCACCCGCTTCGTAGGCAGGGGTGCGGTTGGCGCTGTCGTCCTTCAACAGCAGGGGAACCTGGTCCAACTCGATCTCCGGCGCATGGCCTCCCCAGTAATAGAATGTCCAGGGTGAATACCCGTCGGATCCAATGCGAACGGAACAGGTCTGAGGACGGGGAGAGAGATATTGCTGCTTGTAGATCTTGCGAACATCGCCATTGAATGACTTGGCGACATCCACACAACCCCACCGCGCATCCTTGGGGATCTCCAGGACCCGTTTCGCGGCCTTTGCCTTTTCCGCCTCCTCTTCAACGACGCTACCGGTGAAGCGCAACCACTGTTCCAGGGACCCCGTTTTCGCCAAGCCGAAAACCATGTGATGCCCCTCATTGGTGCCCACGGCGGAGTGGAAGCGTCCGCCTTGAACGGTTGGATTGGAGAGCACGGACTGGGGATCCTCGATCCGCACCAGATTCGCGGGTGCTGGCATCAATTCGATACGCCCCGCCTTCACTGCAAAAACCGAAGGCGGCTGGGGTGGGCGCACCTGCTCCAACTTCGCGACGACGCACGCCTTCCTCGCTTTCGGCGCTACCACACGAACCAGACTCCTCTCGAATCCCGGCTCCGTCGTCCATCGCGCCCGAACGCCATCCACAGTCACTTCCCGAACACGACCGGCGCAAACAGGCAGACGGATGTCCAGCGATGCCGATCTGGACAGTTCAACAGTGCAGGTGACACTTGAAGCAGAACGATCAACGGTGATTGAAACATCCGGCGTGTGGATGGCGGCATGGTTCCACTCATCCGGCAATTGCGGCGAGATCGAGACCGTGCCATTCGGATAATCCGGAGAGTAGCCGAACAAACCCTCCACCGTCGTTCGGCAGAACATGCTGGCGCAGTCGTTGAAATCCAGTCCTCCCATCTTGTGACCCAGGTTGCCCGGCGAAGGACCCGCGCAGGCACTCTCCAGGAACGTTCCGCGCAAAATGTCCCATCCATCCGCCGCCAGACCCGTCTGAAAATAGGCCAGGGCCAGATGATAGTTATCGCCCGGCCACATCTCCCGAACCGACCACACGCTCGGCACCCAGTTGGAGGTCCACACCCGGCGACCGCCATATGGCATCCGCTCGTTTTCCAACCCCCACTCCGTGTAGTGCAGCGCCTGCGCCGCCTGGAGGGGGGATAGCAATCCGGCATCAATGGGCAAAAAGATGCTGTAGAGCCATGGATTCTCATTGCACCGCTTGTAGCCCATTTGCTCCCGATAGGAACCGACGTAACCCTTGCTTCCAATCCAGAGGCTGTCGATGAATCCTCTACGGATCTTCTCCAGTCGTGCGCGATGCACAGCCACGGCCTTTTCATCACCTGCACGGCGTGCCATATCCAGCGCCGCCTTGTGCCCCCGGTAGGCATAGGCGGTCTCCTCGGCAGTGCCAGCTCCATTATACCACTGTGAATCGGTCGGCCAGGTGTTGATGTAGCTTTCGTAAACACCGTCACCATCCGGATCAAAGCAATCCCTCATCCACTCAAGATGCAGTTCCAGGGCCGGCCGCAGCACCTTCTCCAGCACAGGATCGGCAGTCCACCGCCAGTCGTGCAGCACCTGGTCAAAAAACTGGCTCTGCATATCGTAGAAGCCCTGGTCAGGAATGAATCCTCGGCCGTAAAAACGGGAGTCCCGGGCCTGCTGCCCGTAGCCGAGCTTGGGATCGGCTTTGGCCAGCAGGTTGGCCGACTCGCGGATCTGCTTGTCGATGAAGAACCGGGCTTGGGCCAGAACGCGATCATGCCAGCCGTAGGCGATGGCTCCGAACAAAGTCCGCCACCCCACCAGCTGCAGGTTCCACTGCATGGCACCATGCGCGAAAACCGGCGGATACCACATGCCGTCCATCGCCAGGCACGATTGCGCGACCGTGGCGTTCAATAGAGCATCCGGCGTCTCAACTGTCACTTGCCGCGAGACACTCTCCAACCGTTTGACCCCGGCAGCGAACGCATCGGCTGGTGACACGGTGCGTCTGTTCAGGCCCGCCTCCGAATCCTCACCCGCCGCAAATGCCCAATATGCCTCGAGCGGCACCCCCGCGTCCAAAGCCCCACACACAATCGGCAGCTCGCCCACCGCGCCACCTGCCAGTCCCGCCGGATCCTGCCATCCCGATGCATCAACCACTACCGCACGGGATGCGGATGGCCCTCTACCGACAACTGTATGGCGGGGTTGGCTGCCCGGAGGATCGTAGGCTGGAGGCTGGAGAACGAAGTGATCCCCAACGAGCCGGATGCTATTTCCGCGGCAGTCCTCCGGTGTGAATCCCCGGGTCAGCAATTCCGGATGGCCCAGAATATCCCAGCCCCAGTTCATGCTTGTCGCAAAGCCGGGCAGATTTCGCATCGCACCACCGAAACACCACACCAACCGATCGCCCGCTTTGCCGCCCTCGATTCTCAGCCGCACCGCCATCCCGGGACCTTCAGCCAGCGGAACCCCGGCCCAATGAACTGTCAACCCCGGCCAGGCGCTGTCCCGCACCGTCCACTCCGCACATCCGGATCGATACCGCGTTGTCACATCCCCGGCATCGGCAAGCCACCCGCCTTTACCCTCCCGAACCACCGCCACCATGAAACAGCCATCCACATAGGGACTCTGCGCCATCCTCAAAAACGGCCGATCGCCCGCCAGCACAAAACCGCCGATGTGGTTGCCATACAACGGCCGATTGTTGAAATGCCGGCCGTTATGGATAACCAGTGCCTCCCCATCAGCTTCGTAGCGGAGTGCTTGGGGAGGGACATCTTTCGATGATGCGCCACCGGCACCGGCCACAAGCACCGCGACTGCCAGCACCCAACGGACCGCGAGGCTTCCTTCGAACGTTCTCATGATATTCTTCAATGTGTCCAACTGCCTTTAGTTGTTGGGGAGTTCGAAGTCAACTGGGGAAACGAGGAAGCGTAAATACTTTGTCTTTCGCGGAACAATTGAATGCAGTCGATGATCCAGCATGCCGGAGGCCGCGAACAACCGGAGCAAACACCCCTTGTCGGTTTTGCATCGACAAACCAAGGAGGCAGGGAATAATCGTCCCGTCGCCCCCGTCCTGATCGGGCACAAACTTTGAGTAACGCGCGGGCAAACCTTGGCGGCTGTTCTGCACCAACAACAATGAAATTTCTAAATTGGGGCCTCCGTCTTGCCAAACTTCTCCTGGGGGGCGCGGTGCTCGCAGGATCTGCGGACCGGGGAGCCTGTGCGGACTACTTCACCGATAACGGATTTGGCAATCCCCTCTCCACAATACACCATCCGAGCGGGGAACATTACAAGGGTTCGACCTATATCGCCTACCAGGGACCGCATGAGGATGCCTACGTTTGCGCATACAACCATGCAACCAAAAAATGGACGGGCCCCTTGCTGGCAGGGATCAACCCCATGGGAAAGACCCCGGACCCGGTGGATAACAGCGAGTTGGACAACCATGGCAAACCCGCAATGATGGTGGATCGCAACGGGTTCATCCATCTCGCATTCGGTGCCCACGGTGGAAATCCGATGCTTGGGAGAAACGCCTTCGGCACCTCTGCCGGATTTGGCCATGGAGGCAAACTCACACACATCGTTTCAAGCCATCCGGAGGACATATCCTCCTGGAGGATTCTGGAAAACATCTCACCCTTTGGAACCTATCCGCAGTTCGTCCAGATGGATGACGGGGACATCTATCTGTTCTACCGGCACGGAACACATCAGAGCGACTGGGTCTACCAGAAATCGTCCGATGACGGCCTGACTTTTTCCAGGCCGGTCTCGGTGCTCAAGCACAAACTCCAGGCCAAGGGCACTTTGCACGATGCGTGGTATGCATGGTTCGCCAAGGGCCTGGGGGATACGATCACCACCTCCTATATCTATCACCCATGCTCCTATCCCGGCCATACGAAGGATCGTCTCAACGTTTATTACATGAAAATGAACGGCGCGGATGACTCATGGGAGAACGCCGCCGGAGAAAAGCTGACGATTCCGGTAACCAGGGAGTACGCGGACCGGAAATCCCTCATTTTTGATTCCGGAAAGGACCGCTGCAACCATGGCACCTGCCATGTGGATCAGGAGGGGAATCCCCATGTGATGTTCCGCCACGGGGCAGGTCAGGTGCGCTACACACGGTGGACCGGAAGCAGTTGGACACAGCCAATTGCCGTCATCCCCGGGGAGGGAGCCGGCCAGGATGGAGACATGATCGTCGAATCCACAGCCGATGTGCGGATGCTTCTATTGAACAGCGGCAACAACAGGAACGAGGTCGCCTGGTGGCGGACGTCGGACGGCGGCAGAACCTGGGGAAAGGAAAAGTCCATTTTTTCAAAACCCGGTGGTGGTTGCGAAATGGGGGCCTTGATTGAAAATTTCACGACTGATGCCATGGTCGTATTCAGCGAAGGGAGAGTCCCTGGACACCTCTACAGGAAGATGGTGCTGCTGGGGAAAGAGGGTCCTGTTCAGCGGCCTGATGCTGAAGTTTCCCACGTTCAGAAGCAGTTGGATGTTCTGAAGGAGTCGGGTGCCAAACCGGCCCCGAAAGAAGATCGGGCCGCAAAGAAGGCCAGAAAAAAGGCGGATGACGAATAATGCAAAGGAATGCGAAGCCCGGACCGTTCTGTCTGGAGGCAAACGCGTGGACGGCTCGGGCCTCGCGACAATTCAAAAACAGGCCTCCATGACAAGGCCTCGTCCGGCTTTGATTGCCCTGCTGTTTCCGGCCACCCGCATGCTTGGCTGCCGATGCAGTTTTGCCGTCAACGCCCCCCGCACGGCCTCCACAAGGGGATGTCGAACAGTTGTCGATTCCCGCTGACGTTGACCGGGCTCATCCCTTTTCCCAGACCACATTCGACACCCCGGTTGAGTTGAAGCACTTTCCGCCCTTCCCGCGAAACAGAAACAAAGCAGTCCCCATCTGTTTTTCATGAACCCTCATTGTGATCCTTGAATTCCCCCGATGCAGTTGCCATTTTGGGACGATGAATGAGAATCAACCGCATCCCCTCCGTGCTCCAAAGCACGAAGCCATCTGGAGTTCGACCCTTTTTCAGGATGGCATCGGCTGGGTGGTTGTCGCCCGCTTCAAAAGGGGCGGGCACTGGGTTGAATCAGGCACCTTTCTTGTCGACGCACTCTGCCTTGGCATAAAAAACGCCAGGTATGATAGCTGCGATCTAAACGACTACCAGCAGCGCATCAAGGGATACTACACCTCCGAGTTTTCCATGGATAGCGTCGAGCCGGAGTGCGCCAGAAAACTGATTGAGGATGCCGTCCGATACGCCGGGTCACTGGGGTTCGCACCACACGCGGATTACAAAATGGCGGCCCGCGTTTTTGGCGGCATCCAGGCCGGCCAGTGCAAACAACAATTTGTCTTCGGGCGGAACAACAAGCCGTTTTATCACAGGGGGCCTTACGAAACCGAAGAACAGGCCTTGCGCATTGTGGAGCATCTTCACAGGCGTTGTGGAGCCGGTAATTTTGATTCTCTCGTCATCCTGGGTGACGCCGATGAAATCACCGCCAGATTCGAGAAGGAGTAGGGAGAGGGCAGAGGAGAGTAGTCACTAATTCACCTCGCAGGGGATCCGCGATGCCACCCCTATTGTTTCCGCTCCGTGGGTGGCACGAGCGGCAGATCCAGCCAGGCCAGCCCGATGTCCCGGCGCATGTGGCTGAGACTCTCCCCGCCCGGGGCGTCGTAAAGAATGCCGAGTCGTTTGCCAACCTTCACCACGGAGGGCATGCCGATGCACCTCTTTGACCACGAACAGTTGGCCCCGTCCAGCACCACGGCCTTGTTGCGCGCATCCCAATGCTCCGGATCCTTGCTCCAATAGACCCAGATCGCATCCGTCCATTCCCCACCGCGCGAATCCGTCCCAATGTGGTTGGTGAACAAGAACCAGGTCCGGTTTTTAGGCTCATAATAGAGCGAGCTGTTTTCCACCTGCTCGACCGGGGGCACGATCGGCTCGGGATCAATCTGCCAGGCCCCGTTCAGGTCCGCCGTGCGCGCAATGCTCAGGGTCCGCTTCACCCCCGGGTAACCGGTGGATGCGCTGAAGAACATCAGAAAGTTGCGACCCTGCTTCAGGATGTGCCCCGGGCTTGCTGTGGCCGAGTAGTAGGTGTTGGACCGTGTGGTGAAAGGAACGACATCATACTGCTTTTCCCAGGGCCCGACAGGTGAATGGCTCCGCGCCTTCAGCGTCAGGTATGGAAAGGAGGGAATCAGATCCGGCGCGGGGGAGGTGTTGGGTGTGCCGAGATAAAACATGTGCCACCACCTTCCATCCCGAATCACCCAGGGAGAAGTGGCAGCGGCTGAATCCATCCGCCCCGCAGCGCCAAGATCCAACACAACCCCCTCCTTCCGCCAATGCACAAGATCCCGGCTTCTCGCCAGGCAGGTCCGCCACCCAACCTTCCCGGCACCGTCATAATGAAGGTAAAACTCCCCCTGTTCCTGAAAAACGATCGCCTCCCGCGCCCCCATCTCATCGCAACCTCCCGCACCATCCCCGTGCCGGATCACCACCCCGTGGTCCCTCGCAGGGAGCCGCAGCGTGGCCACCGGCCGCCCATCAGCATACTGCTCCACCCCGAAACAGGCCTGGGAACCCGCCCCAAAGAGAACCACGGCAGCAAACGTGACAGCCGCACATCTGCACCAGCCGCGATGTTTCAAGCCTGACAAAAAAATATTCAGCGGAACCATTCAGCAAGTCTTCAGCACGACATCGACCGGCGCAAACGGAATCTTCGGCGACTTTTTCCCCTAAAAAGCCACACCTTGCCCTGTCCTTTGGTTGGGTTGCAATCCAACAGAACCGATCCCACGGTTCACATCCCACCAGATTCCGCACCCATCCGCCGCCAAATCAACCACGACATGTGGAAGGATTGGAAAACTCTGCCAGACTCCTCACCACTGCCGCCTTCAAAAGCATCGCCCTCAGTTCAGCGGGGGCTACCACCTCCCTCACCTGTGCCCGGATGGCTTCCGGAGCCTCCCCAAACCGTGCCTCCAGCAACTCCAGAACACTGTTCTGCCAGCCTTCCTGCCGACCTTCCTGCCAGCCTTCCTGCCGACCCTCCTGGCGACCTTCCTGCCGACCTTCCTGCCAGCCTTCCTGCCGACCCAAACGCTCTATGGTTGTAATGTGCTCCATATTGTTCTTCATCTCATATTCGACCACGGTCTTCTTGAATGCAACTTCGTTTTCCTCTGGCAGGACCAGCAGCCAGTCCAGCAGCCGGTACACTTCGAGAACGTCCCGCTTTCCAAACCCACGCTCATAAAGCCCCCGCACGAACCTCCACTTGTACTCGTGGCGGGCGGCCATGTCCCCGTATGTGGATTGGGCGGCAAGGTGCGCCGCAATCACGATCGCAACAGGATTGTCCAATAACTCAAGAGCTCCGTGCATCGCCGGCAGGTCGAGCAGCTTGCACGTCGGAAACCGGAAATGGCTCCAACAACCCCATTTCCCTTGCCTGAAAACCCCGGATCGCCAACCGGGATCCCCATCCCCGAGCACGGCCAGACTCACTACGGGACGACCATAACGGTCCTCAAGCCTGTGGTGATAGCGGTACATCCTCCGGGCCAGATCCCCATCCGCCTGGCTTTGCACTTCAACGTGCACCAGCAACCACTCCTCGGCACCATCCACAGTCTGCACCTTCACGAGCTTGTCCACCCGCAGACATCCCGTTTCCGCATCCCGAACCACCTCCTGCAATTCCTTGTCGAGGAACAGGGGATCGATCGTCCAATCGATCCCCCGCTCCACCACAGGAAAACAAAACGCCAGAAAAGGCCTGAAATAAACCTCCAAGGTCTCCTTCCACGCCCCGTCGTAATCAATGGGGTTCATCCGTTCAGACCTTTCTGGTCGGTGACAGTGCCAAATCCACATCCCGACCCTGCACACTGCTCGGGACCTCCTGCAAACTCTGCCAGACTGCCCGCCCTTGCCGCCTTCAAAAGCATCGCCTTCAGTTCAGCGGGGGCTGCCACCCCCCTCACCTGTGCCTGGATGGCTTCCGGAGTCTCCCCAAACCGTACCTCCAGCAAGTCCAGGATACCGTCCTGCCGGCCTTCCTGCCGGGCCAAACGCTCTATGGTTGTAATGTGCGCCATATTGTTTTCCATACCATATTCGGTCTGTCTCATCCCGAATACAACCTCGAAATAACCGGCCCGATGCATCCCGGTCCCGGATCCCGTCAGTTTCAGGATCAAAACCCGGAACCTCCGACCAACCCCGCCCCGCCCGCCCTCACGGCGTGCTCTTGAGGCGGAAGAAGCGCTGGGGTGCCGCGCCAGGCTCCGTGGCCACCCGCAGGTCACCGGTGACAACGACCCGCGTGGTTGAGTTCAACCAGCTGTTGGTGTCCCGCAGCGTGGTGGTTTGCTGGAGCACGAAATTTGTGTTCGCCACAGGCCAGGAGATCTGCAGGGCGCTGTTCGTTGCGGAAGGCTTTATCTCCAGCCGTGGCAGGGCGGAGTGGAGAATCCGCACCCGGTTCGTGCCGCGAACTCCCAGCACCAGCAGTCCGTGTGTCGCATCAAACTGGTGCGGGAACACGATCGGAACGTTGGTTCCATCAAGCACCACCCCGGGCATGCTGGTAAAACCGCCCATCAAAACCCGGGTTTGCGTCGAAGCCCAATTGGTAAGCGTGAACGCAACGGAATCCTGCTCCTGAACCACCTCCCCAAGCGCGCCCGGCGCGTGGATCAGCAGCCCGTGCTCCCGAACCGGGCGGAAGGTGTAGGCCCGCGCCCCGGTGTGGAACTGGATGGCCTGCGATTGAAGCGTTCCCGGGTTGATGGCCGGCCCGTCGCTCACCTGTTCCTGCAGCAGGTAAAAATCCGGCAGGCAGCCCTGGCGGATGGTGTCAGTCGGCGGGAACATCTCCTGGGTTCCAGAGGCCGCGATGCCATCGGCAATCTGCCTCCACGGTCCCGTGGGATCCAACGCCGCCAGTTCATACAACGCCTCGCCATAAACCAGCCCGCACCATTGCACAGGCCTGCCAAACCATGGCCCCACCCACGCCGTGGATCCAAACACAGGAATCGTCGCATACAGCCCGGTGGAACCCGCCACGGGCGGGGTCAGGTACACAAACGGCACCCCCGTCCACGCCCAATAACGCGCCTGCTCCAGCAGGTCCGGATCCCCCGTGAGTTGATACCCTCGCAGGTTCACCAGCAGAAGATATGCCGAGGCCATGATGTCCGGCGTGTGCAGCGGCACCTCCCACGTCTGCGCTCCGCGCGGCACCGTGTGGCGGAATTTGGCCATCTCCCGCAGGTGCCCCACTGCGGCATCCATGAGGGACCGGTCCCCGGAAAACAGGGCCTGGTCAAACAACCCCTTCAAAACGGTCGCCGTCAACCCGTTCGCATCCCGCGCATAATGCGTGGTGCCCAGATCGGTCCCGCCGGCAGGAGCAACGTAGAGCACACTCCCGTCCGGCTGGAACTGCCCCAGCATGCCGGCCCCGTCCGTTCTCGCCTGCGCCGCATTCTGCAGCACCCCGCCGAACACCAGCGCCGGCAGCGGATACCGGATGTGGCCCACCGCATAGCTGTTCAAATACGACGTCGGAACCTGGGCCAGAACAGTTCCCGCCACATTCGACAGGCTGGCCGCCAGCTGCGCATCCCCCACATGTTCCGCCAGCCACCGCATCCACACTGCCGCATCCGCCGCAGGCTGGGGACCAAACCCCGGCCACACCGCGTGGCGGATCAGGCCGTTGGAGCGGATCCCCGAATCCAGCCACCCATGGGCGGCCGCCAGAAAGTAATTGGAGGCACCGGGCACCCCCGGGGGCAACGCCGGCAACCCCTTCAATGCCACATACTGCTGCACCGCCGGAATGATCGTGGCCCCTTGACCGCCCACAATGGTGCAGCGGGCAACGAAGGTTTCATTCGAGCGCAACACGCGGGGTGAATAGGGCAGCAGACTGCCCTGATCCCGGTTGTAGCCATCAGATCCCGGGCAGAGCAGCCCCATGAGGTGCCCGCCGGAGTTGAACTGGCGGTCCGGGGAATCAAACACGGGAGCGATGTCCGGTTGCGGCTCCCAGAACAGCCCGAGGCAATGGTTCTCAGCCGAAATGGCCATCAATGGCACCGTCACCTTCTTCACATCCGGAACCAGCCTCCGGGCGGCCTCCCCGATGGCATCCAGTTCAGAACTGCTCGGTTCGTTCTCCAAATACTCGAGGCCCGCGAGAAGCCCCTGGGTTTTGTTCGTGCCATGGCTCCCCATCCCGGCCAGAACGGTGAATACGGGCAGGTAGAGCAATGAGCGGTCACGATCCGTTCCGACACGGATTTCCACCGCGAGGGCGTTGGGGGAGTTGGAGGCGAAACGTTGTTCGATAAACCAACGTGCCCCGTCCGCGTCCGTGAATTCATTCCTCAGCCCGAACCCATTGGTGAAGATCTGGGAACTTACCGGCCGGGTCGGAGAGGTGCCGAACGGCAGCCACCTCGCCCGATTGCTGAAAACATATCCCAGCAAAGCCTCCGGATTTCCCGCGCCAACCTGCCTCCCTCCAAAGCTCACTTGAAATGAGCCCAAGGCATCGGGATTGTGGGATAGTTCCAACTCGCCACTCTTGAGATGGAGCGCATTTCCGGCAATAGGCCGGAGTGCCGGAGTTGGCCATACAGGCGGCGGGTGGATCACGCGCTCATCGAACCAGATCCGGCCCAGAGTGCAGGTTCCGCTCGTCCCGGGCGGATCCACGCGCAACTTCCACCCGGCTCCCAGCGCGGGCATCGGCACCACGGCCTCATGCCACCCGCCAGCGGGGACATAAAATTGCACCGCGTTTTGCTCGGTCGGACCCGATTGGTAGTAAAACACCTGGGCCACTCCCGACTGATCGGACTTCAAGCGCACGTGCAGCCAGAGCAGCTTGCCATCAGGATAATCCCGCGCCGGACCCGCCATGTAGGGATCACTGCCGGAGATGGAGATCACCAATCCGTTTGTGGATGGCGTGAGCGAGGCAATATCATGCTGCGCGGTCCATTCTGTAGAATCGGGCGTCGTGCCAAGATCCATGTCGGGAAAGGCAGTCCGGACCTCAAACCCCAGGGAGGCGAAGGTGACCCGCCCACTGGTTCCCGGTGGATCGATCCGCATCCGGTAGCCCCCCCCGAATGCCGGAACCGGGACCCGTCCTTCGGTCCACTGGCCCGCTGGCACCGCGAACCTCACCGAGGAGGCCTCGGCGGGTGCGTTGCTGTAGTAAAACACCTGAGCCCCACCCCCCATCTCGCTGATCAATTTGAGCCTCAGCCAGAGTGGGGTGTTGGTTGGGAAATCCCGCCGGGGCCCCACCGTGTAGGGATCCGCTCCGCTGATCTGCGCCAGCAACCCCGTGCTGGTGGTGGAAAGTGAACTGATGTCATGGCTCGCCCCCCAGCCGGCTGTGTCCGCGGGTTTGCTGAAATCGAAGGATGGCAGTGTCTGGCCAAAAGCCCGGCCCATCAACACCAGCACCACCCAAACACACACAATCCGGCCAGCCAGACGACGATCAAAAACCTTTCGGCAGCAATTCATCACAAATGGTGCCCGCATTGTGGGGCAACCCCGATTCGCATGTAAAGCAAACCACACGCAAAACGTCCCTCTGGCGCATCCCTTCGTGTCTTCGTGCCTTCGTGTGAGCCAGGTTCCATCCCCCCGCCCCGCACCTGCCCTACGGTGAGGTCGTCTTCAGGCGGAAGAACGCCTTCGGAAACGGCAACGCCCCCGAGACGGTCTGCAACCCGCCCGTGCCGATGACATCCAGAGCGTAGATCCACGGATCCGTCAGGCTCTCCTTGTATTCCAGCCCATACACGCGGCCGGTCACGGAATAGAACTGGAAGCTCGCCGTGCCTGCAACGTTCCGCATGTTCAGCAGCGTCAGCCCCGGAATCGAAAACTCAAAATCATCGAATCTGGCCGCAACCCCGGTCGCCCCGCCGTTGGATTGCCCTGCGTTGGATGTCAACGAAACGATGTTGCTCGGGAATGGAGGAATCTGTCCCGAGGCGATGACCAGCCCATTGATCCTCGCCGTGGCAATATTCCCGGACACGTTGATCTCCACATCATAAGTCGCCGCAGGCGTCACGTTGCCTGTGAACACCACGCTGGGACCCGCAGTCACCCCCCACGACCCATCCGGGCGCACGAAGAGACCGAGCCCGTCACCCTCCAGAATCCATTTGGAGGGATCGGACTGCCCCACAACGATCGCTCCCCAACTATCCCCACTCGCCACCACAGGTGAAATCTTCACGCGCACGCGGAAGTCTTCCGACTTCTGGTAGGGCCTCAGGTTGACGGTCGAAACCACCCCGTAACTGTTTGTAGTGCTGGTGTCACCCGTGTTGGTGATCAGAAGCGAGTTGTTGTTGATGGCAAACGCCGCACCATTCAGCTGGGAGGTGGCCCAGACCCGCGTCGCGATAATGCCGCTCTGACGGGCCGGAAGGTTGTTGTTCAGACTTTCGGAGTCAGCGCTGTTGAAATTGTCGGCCAGCAATGGAGTGGTGGGCACGAACGGTTGCGGCGGCGCCACACCCACGGAAACAGACAGATTGTCGAACGTGGCAGTCGCGGGAACCGCTTCGGCAGCGCCGGCATGGTTCGCGAAGCTGATGTAGTTGCCGGATGTCGCGTTGGTGATCGTATGGGTGTATTGGCCACCCGCAAAAAGCAGCGGCAGATCATTCACAAGGATGCGGGCGACGTTGTTCCGGACATCAATCACCACATGATAATTGGTTTTCCCGTTGAGGCTGCCGAAACCGATCGAATTCGCACCGTCAAAGACCTGATAGCCGCCACCGGGCCGCACCAGCATGGAAAAACAATTCCCCTGTGCCGGCCCCATCAATCGCGAAACACCCCTCACCGCAAGCCCGGCCCAGCTGTCGGCGATCGGATCGGCGGACTGCACTTTGATATCGCACGCCACCCGGAAGCTGCTGTTCACTTCATAGGGAAGGATGTTCACATCGGGCGATGCGCTCATGACGAATGCCCCGCTGCCGTCCAGCCGGGACAACTTCAGGGCATTGCCACTGATTTCGATCGTGTCGTTAAAACTGCCTTGCACGCTGTCGAACGTCGGGACCGGGGCCAATGTGCCAGTCTCCCGCGTTGCCAGATTGTCGCCCAGAACAAAGGTGTCAGGCGTGGTGAAGGTGTCGGTCAACAGGTTCGTGCGCACCTCAGGCCATGGAACGAGGGCGACATTGGCAAAGTTCATTGTTTTATCCCCCGGCGTGAGATCATACAACTGAACCGAGGGTGCCCCGTCGAAAACGGCCGGTGATGTGAACGTATAGCTGTAGTGGACGAAGGAGTCCGGGTTGCCGATCAACTCAACGGGGCCAACCTGCGTCGTGACATGGTTCTGGGTGGCATCGCCAATCTGGACCCGGAATGCGACATCCGTGTTGCCGCCTCTGGCAGCGGCATCAAAGCTCAGCTGATACGCCTTGTTGGGCAGGTAGGTGGGCGGAAGATTCTGCATCAGCACCCCGATCCCTCCCTGGATGAATGCATAGGTCTGCCCGCAAGCATTGGCCGGCCCGAAAACATCTCCAACCCCGGTCGTCGCACCATTCACTCCCATGCCGCCTCCAAGACCATTCGCCCAATCTGATATGGGCACCGCACTATTCGGCGTTGCGTAGCCGGGAAACGTCGTGAACGCCGCAGCGTTCGCCGTAAAATCACCGTTCACAATCAGATTTTGTGCCGGCGCGGCCGTGATGCCAAAGAGGGTGAGAATGCCAGTAAAGGCTAGCGAGAGGGGTTTTGTTTTCATCTGAAACCCATCCTACCACCCACCCTCCGGTTTAGGAACATCAAAATTTCAACATCGCGAGGCAAGTAAGCGGTATTGCAATTTGTTACGAGGCTGGGCGCTTGCACCTCAAAACACCCTGGAGGGAGAGAGGCAAACTCACTCACAGGCAACTTGGAGAGTTAATAGCATCCGGGGAGGAAATCCTCTGGAATACCTGCCCGGGCTGAAGGACCGTTACGACTCGCGAGCATCCTCACAAGGCATCCCCCCGAGGGCACATTCTGCCAATGCAAGACGGAGAGGGCGTTGCACCCCAATCCGCCCCCGCCACATCACAAAAACACCCAACCTGTTAATCCAGAGCCCCTTCTGGAGAATGCACCCGGTCCAAAGCCCACATGTTCCGGGCAACGTTGGATGTGATGTTCCCCGTCACAACATGCTCCGCCTCAACTTATTAGCGACAAAGTGACCACGCCGCCTGGTGTGGCAGGAAGGCTGCCTGATGCCCCCCCCAGTGGCGGGGGGGCTGTACGACCAAGGTCTCATTGTTGGGATAGCTCATGTGTTGGATCTTGGCCGTAACGAATGCTTACAAGGCACAACAGGTCGGGTAATCAAGGCGGATGGTATGTAACACCTCACAGCCCCGGGATTCCGTCAGATTCAGCAGTCCGGATCCTGCCGGGGATTCCGACCATTCCCTTGTCCACCATCGGCTGCCGTGCAGCCACCGGCCTTTCGGAAGCAGAGATTTCACCCAGCGGCGCGGGCCAGCGTCCCGGCATGACACAGCAATAATCAATCAGAACCAAAATAATGCATACATCGAAAATGAAACCACAGCGGCTTGGAAATCGACTAATCCACCTGGCCTGTGCCTGCCTCCTTCTCGGACTGGCCAGTTCCTCGTTCGGGGCAGCCTTTCTCCAACGGATCTCCTACACACCCCCGTCCTCCCCCACGAATTATTTCGACACCCTCGAAATCTACATGGATAGCAGTCCGCCGGAGACCTTCACCAACGGGACATTCGCCAATTTTGATGACCCGAGCTGGGCGCAGACGTTGATCGACCGACGCCACGTGCTCGCGATCGGTGTGTCCCCAAGGCGCACAACCCCGCCCGCCACGGCTTCTGTGGCCATTCCCCTGAGTTTTGATGTTGCCTACAACAGCACGGATGGAATTATCACGTTCGACCTGCTCGTCTGGGATGGCGGCCCCCGCGGCACACTGGTGGATGCCAGCCGAATCACCCTCGACGGTCTGGGTGGCTACACCAGCGCTCCCCTCACCGCAAGCCAGGTAAACCTTGGCGGTACGCCTTTGAAGTTCGTCAAGGCGGCTCCCATCAGCATTCCCCTCTCCGGTCGGGGCGTCCCCTACGCCAACACCATCACTGTCAATAATCTCAGCACAAAGGTCAGCAAAGTGAATGTTGAATTGAGGGGCCTCACCCACACAAGTGTCGGCGATATTGCCTGCCTCCTCGTCGGGCCGCAGGGTCAAAAGTGTCTGTTCATGGCGGATGTCGGAGGGGTGCTTGCCACGAAGAACACACACCTCACTTTCGATGACAGTGTCAAAGCATCGATTGTGGCGACAGTCCCCCTGAAGAACGGCGTGTTCAAGCCCTCCAGTCTGGGCACCCGCGTTCCGTTCCCCGCTCCGGCTCCGGCGGGCCCTTACTCCACATCACTCTCAGTGTTCAACGGCACCCTGCCAAATGGCGTTTGGACACTCTACGTTCTCGACGATAAAAATCTGAACCAGGGGACGATCGCCCGGGGTTGGGCCTTGTCCATTGAATAAACCTCACCACAACAAATCACCTTATCCAGACCAGATTCCACCGACCAAGAAAATTAACTGACAACAGACAATCATATGCGAAGTAAACTACTAAAATTCACAGCCAGCCTCCTGGCCCCGGTCCTTTTGCTGGGTGCCACATCCGCACGCGGGCAGGTTCCCGCCAGCACACAATTTGACCTGAATGGCTTCCTCCAGGAGGCCACTGTTGACAACGCCGCGGACAACCTGTCCGGCGGCACACTCCAGGTGAATGGTCACACCGTGATCGTTCCCAGAAACGTCCTGGTCCTGACCCCGGCCGCCTCCTTCACCTGGGCGCAACTGTTCCAATATGCCCCGGCCCCCTACGGCGTGCCCGGCGGCGCTGGAGTCACAGCCACGATCCCGGAAACCGGCATGGCCCTGTCCGATACCAACGGCACACCCAGCCCCCTCACCACCTACGAACTGCACGTTGTCGGCAACCGGATCGGCAACACCTACATCGCGGGAATGATCGATATTTCCCAGCATGGCCTCAATGGCGGCTCAGGCTACATCAATTACATCGACTACGAGAACGCTGAGATGCGCGTCGGTGGCGTGATCGGCAACCCCAACACCGGCGCCCGTGTCCGGATCAATGACCCGGCCGTCTATGAGGTTGCCGGCCAGCCCGGAGTCTTCAAGGGCCGTTTCAGCCGCGGCCAGTCCCCGGATGTCCGGTTCACCCTGGATCCTGAGAACCCGACCATCCGGTCGGAAACCGGCTACCCGATGGGTCTCCCGGATGTCCTCCTGGACCCGACCCTCGTGAACCCGGCCACAGGGGTTTTTCTAAATCCTGATGATCCGTTGCGCCCGCGCAACAATCGTCCCCTCAACGGCAATCTGGTCTTCCCGCTGCTTAACTTTGTCACCGTGGGCAATCCGCTCACCCAGTGGACCATGCGCGACCCGGCCATTCCAGCCGTGCCCGGAGGCGATGAGACCGACCCCAACTTTGAGGCCCCCTTCCGCATCGGTGATTTCGTAACCTATGCCGGAACGCTCGTTCAGGATGGCGACCCCTCCCGTGGCCCCACCACCGGACCGATGCCCGCAAACGGCACCGCCGGAACCTATATTTCCGCCCACACAATCGTAGCCAGCCTTGGCATTTACACAGCTCCAGGAACCAGCCCTGCCTATGTCGCCATTGACGTCACCATTCTCGGTGTCGGCGGTGTGACCCCGCTCGGCTTGGGTGAGGCGGCCGTCCGCACCCGTTTTGAAGGCTTCACAACTGATGCCAGCCGGATCGTTGACCTCTTCGGCATGGACGTTGACTGCTCAACAGGCGGTATTTCAGATCGCAACTGGGGCAGTATTGATCAGGATCCCGGAGCCGCCGCTGGTGGCGCAGTGCAGGGCCGTTGGCGCTTCCGCCCGCCGAACAAGGTTTTGAGCATGCCCGCCGCAGGTGCATTCCTCCCCGCAACCCGCATGGTTCGTGCTGTTATCAGGGGTGGCTGGACCCCGATCGGCGGCGACCCCGTCACCGGCAACGGCCTGATTCATGGCCAGTATCAATCTCCGATTCTGGAGTATCTGTTCCCTGAAAATCAGCCCGGCACCCCCGTTCCCCCGAACAACTTTGATACCTTCCCGTTCCTCGCCAGAGGCTCAGGCCCCCTGCCTGGCGGGTTGCCTGGAGAAGTCGTCGGCCAGCTTTCACCCTGGCCCGGCACTCCCATCCCGCCAAACTGCGGCGGTGTGCTACCTCCCCCACTACCCCCGGTCGCCAATGCCGGAATTCCCCAGATTAAGGATTCCCAGACCCTCGTCACTCTGGACGGCAATTCCAGCTTTGATCCGAACGGCGTCGGCCTGACTGGTTATCATTGGACACAACTGTCCGGTTCCAACGTCACACTCCTCACCCCGAACAGTGTGATCAGCACCTTCATTGCCCCCCGCGTTCAGTTTGGTCAACCCGCGATCGCCCTGACCTTCGGCCTCGTGGTGACCAGCGCCGCCGGTGGCGTCTCCCCTCAATCCACCGTCACCATCACGGTCAACCCGCCGGCCACCGCCGGAACACCGGTCGCGAACGCAGGAACGGCCCAGACAGTACCTTCCACGACGGCAGTGACCTTGAACGGATCCCTGAGCAGCGATCCCAACGGGAACCTGCTGACCTATGCATGGACCCAGACTGCGGGAACTGCGGTGACGCTCACCGGGGCCAACACAGCCACCCCTTCATTCACAGCGCCGACGCTCGTGCCCGGTTCGCCGAGTGAGGTCCTGAGCTTCAGCCTGACGGTCAATAACGGGTTCAACTCCTCCCTGGCTGCGATAACCACGGTCACAGTTGAAAGCACCACTGCTCAAGCACCAGTCGCGAACGCCGGAACGGCCCAGACCGTTGCCTCGGATGCAACGGTGACCCTTAATGGCAGCACCAGCTCGGATCCCAACGGGTTGACGCTCACCTACGCCTGGTCGCAGACCGCCGGCACAGCCGTGACGCTGGCCAGCACCACCTCCGCCCTGACCACCTTCACCGCTCCACACGTTGCATACAACGCAGCCGCCCAGACCTTGAGCTTCCGACTGGTCGTGAGGAACGGTGCTGGTCTTTCCTCGACCTCCAGCGTGAATGTCGCGGTCAGTCCCGCCCCGTTGCTCGCACCCACCGTTACAGTAGGTGCTCCTCAAACTGTGAACTCCGCGGCGGCGGTAACCCTCACCGGAACAGGAATCGACCCCAACATTCCGACCCAGAACCTGACCTATACCTGGACCAAAACTGCGGGACCCAATGTAACCCTCACCGGGGCGAACACACCCAATCCCACATTCACCGCACCCACAGTGGCTGCGGGTAACCAACCGGCTGTCATAACATTCGGTCTGGTGGTTAGAAATACCGGAAATCTGGTGGCCCAGGCCACGACCACGGTCACGGTCAATCCTATTGCCGATGCCGTCACCATCACCGCAGTCGAGTATCGCACTGGCAAAAGCCGCCTGACGGTCAACGTGACCGACAGCGTCATCAGCCCGAACCTGGTGATCACCCTCACCGGCCCGAGTTTCCCTGCCACCCCCATGCAGAATCTGGGTGGCGGGCTCTATCAGCTGGTTCTGGTTGGGGTCACGATGCCTGCAAGCGTCACCGCCACCTCCCAGCTGGGCGGGTCGGCAACGGCCGCGTCATCCACCTTCCGCATACGGCTCTAAACGCCTGAGTTTCAAGCGGCCGGGAGGCAGAGGTCTGCTTCCCGGCCGCATTTTTGTTTTCAGGGACCATCGCTCCCTCTCGAAATTCCTTGCCCATCCGGCTCCGCCAACTAGTCTGCGGGTCGATCCCACTGGTGCTGCCCGGGATGCGCGTGGAGTCCCGGCTGGCTACCCCCCGCGTCCTTCCGGCACCTGTGCATCGGACAACCAAACAGCCTGGCAATTATGACACAGAGACATGTTAAATCACTGATCCTCGCCACGGGATGGCTCATCACCACCCTCACGACCGGCCATGCCGCCGACTGGATGCTGGATGGATCCACCTTCAAGGCGGAAATCCACCCGGGTCAGACCAACCGGGAGATCACGCTCGAGAACGGCCTGATCCGCCGCGTGTTCCGGCTGGAGCCGAACGCTGCCACGGTTTCCTTCGAGAACCTGATGTCCGGGGAGTCCATCATCCGTGCCGTCCGCCCCGAGGCGCGGCTCGTGCTGGATGGGGTCCCCTGCGAAGTCGGGGGGCTTGGAACCCAGCCGGTCCAGAACTTCCTCAAGCCCGGATGGATCAATTCGCTGGAGGCAAATCCGGATGCCTTCCAGTTCACCGGATTCAAGACAGGACGGACCACTGCCCGCTTCGCGTGGAAGAAGCGGACGGAGTGGATGCCTGCCGACGCCCCCTGGCCCCCGCCCGGTGTCTCGCTCACCCTCGAATTTCAATCCCCGGATGGTTTCGGCGGAGTGGACCAGCCCCGGGAGGCCATGGTCTCCGACGACTTCACCGAACTCTCCAAAGAGTGGAAGTTGTTCCTGAGCAAAAAGGATGCCCGCACCTCCTTTCAAAATGAGGGCAAGCCCGGCGAGATCATGGCCCGGGAGAACACCCACGCCTTCGCAGAGCGCAGTTGGCCACAGGAGGCCACCACCGTGGAGTGTCAGGTGGATCCGGGCACGGACAAAAGCGCGAGCTGGGGTCCGGGCATCGCCCTGGTGTTCGGGGAGAAGGTTGTGCGGTTTTACCTCCGCCCCGGCCACGGCTGTTTCGGCCTGCTGGGGGGCGGTGGGGAAAAGGAGCTTGGAAAAATGGAGGGCGGCAAACCCTACACCCTCAGAATGACCCTGCGCAGCGGCAAAATCCTGTGCGATGCTTCCCTGAATGGCAGGAAATGGGTGCGGATTGGCGACACCCCCGCCCCGGGCAACCCCACAGCCGTGCGCATCGGAAAACTTTCCCGCGATGGCCGCGCCGATGATTTCTCCCCCGATGGTGACCTTGAAAGATGCTTCGTCCGGGCCTTCCGCATTTACGGCCCCGGCCAGAGCGAGAAACCACTGGTGAAATCCGCCCCGTCCGGTCAGGGGAAAGTCACCGTGGAGGTCCACTATGAACTGTTTGACGGGCTGCCGCTGATCTCCAAATGGATCGTTATTCGCAATGGCACCACCCGCCCTGTCCGGCTGAACTCCTTCATCAGCGAGGTCCTCGCCACCGTTGAATATGAATCCTACGTGGATGACAACCCCCGCTGGGAACTCCCGAATCTCTACGTGGAGACGGATTACGCCTTCGGTGGGATGGGCAGCAAGGGGGGCAACCGGGGCGTGCGCTGGGGATCAGACCCTGAATACCTCTCGCAGGTGAATTACAACCGCAACACCCCCTGCCTCCTGGAATGCAAACCGCCGCAGGGTCCCGATCAGGAAATCGCCCCCGGTGGCAGCTTCGAAAGCTTCCGCGCCTTTGAACTCGCCCAGGACAGCACCGACCGCGAGCGCAAGGGTCTCGCCCAGCGCCGCATGTATCGCGCCATCGCCCCGTGGGCAACCGAGAACCCCATCCTCATGCATGTGCGAAGCGCCCGGCCCGAGGCTGTGAAACTTGCGATCGACCAGTGCGCCGCTGTCGGATTCGAGATGGTCATCCTCACCTTCGGCAGCGGGTTCAATTTCGAAAGCCGCGACAAGGATTATCAGGCCGGGCTCAAAACCCTGGCCGATTACGCAAAATCCAAAGGCATCGTCCTCGGCGGCTATTCCCTCTGCGCCAGCCGGGGCGCCGCAACTCCCGCAGATAACACGGTCGGCCCCACGGCATTCGGTGTCGCCCCCTGCCTTGGCGCAACCTGGGGGCAGGATTACCTGCAGCACCTGAAAACCTTCATGGACAATACCGGTCTCGCAGTGCTGGAGCATGATGGCTCCTACCCGGGCGACACCTGCGCCTCCACGAACCATCCGTTTCACAAGGGGTTTGAGGATTCCCAGTGGGTCCAGTGGAAGGCCATCACCGATCTCTACAAATGGTGCCGCGCCAATGGGGTTTACCTCAACATCCCCGACTGGTATTTCCTCTCGGGCAGCACAAAAACCGGCATGGGCTACCGGGAGGTGAACTGGTCCCTCCCCCGTGAATTCCAGGAAATCATCGAGCGCCAGAACATCTTCGACGGTACCTGGGAAAAGGCCCCTTCCATGGGCTGGATGTTCGTCCCGCTCACGGAATATCAGGGGGGCGGCGCCGCTGCAACGATCGAGCCGCTCAGCGAACATCTGGATCATTACGGGCAGCGCCTCGCCAACCTCTTCGGTGCCGGGGTCATGGCCTGTTATCGCGGCCCGCGCCTCTACGACACAGACTCCACAATGGCGGTCGTCAAACACTGGGTGGACTTCTACAAGAAACATCGCGAAGTCCTCAATTCCGACATCCTCCACCTCCGCCGCGCCGATGGACGGGACCTGGACTACATCCTCCACGTCAACCCCTGTGGAAAGGAAAAGGGCCTGCTGATGGTTTACAACCCCCTGGAGAACAAGGTCCGCAAGACCCTCCAGATTCCCCTCTATTACACCGGCAAAACCACAACCGCCACGCTGCGCGAACAGGATGGAAAGAGCCAAAAGCTGAAGCTGGACCGGGAATACCGCATCCAACTCCCCGTCGAAGTGCCAGCCCGGGGTGTAACCTGGTTCGTGATCGAATAAACTGCATCCACTCACCCGGCGGGGGGCTCCTTCAGAAGTCTCCCGCCACCCGTTCCCGCACAGGGCTGTGCCCGTTTATTGCACCGGCACCTTCTCGGGCACGACCTTGAAGAACCGGCTGAGGTCGCGGTCGGTCCTCGCCACAGCAGGCTGCACAACAATCCAGTCGTTCTTTTGGGCAACAGCCATCGTGTTCCCTTCCAGCCACCGCCACGTCTCGACATGCCCATCTGCGAAGCTGAGCAGTCCGGAATTACCGTGGCGTGTGGCTGGAAAGCTGATCCACGTCCACAAGGGGGTGTTGAACATGGTGAGATCGTCGGGTGCATTGATGGCGAACGCACTCTGCTGGATGCTCTTTTCGTTTTCTTCAATGAAGACGGCCGCCTTGCTCGGCCCGGGGCGCTGAACCTGCGCCAGCCGGTGCCAGCACATGTCATAACCGGGATCATCCTGTTTGTTCCGGAAATTCATATACATGCTCATGGAGATGCTCCGGAACCGCTGGATCAAGCCCTGGTCACGGACGGTGGACTTGTCCCCCGGGCACCGGTAAATCCTCTCCGACTTGTTGTAGCGGTAGAGCACACCGCTCTGCAGGTTGGTGGGGTTCGGGTCGGTCCACGCATTCCCCTGCATCCACGAGAAGGGGTCAGCCGTCCAGTTCTCCCGGTTGCCGATGTCCCCGTCGTTCATCGCTGTGTTCCCCGGCAGGCGGTCCCCGGAATCATCCGTATACATCTGCCAGCAGATCTGGAGCTGTTTGAAATTGCTCGCACACCCGGCCGCCTGCGCTTTGGCCTTGGCCCGGCTCAGGGAGGGCAGCAGCATGGCGGCGAGAATCGCGATGATGGCGATCACGACAAGCAGTTCGATCAGCGTGAAGGCCCGCCTCAAACGGCACGGCATGTTTTTTTCACTTTTCACGCGCCCAGCCTACCACACCGCACATGAACACTGCATGAACG
Organism: uncultured Verrucomicrobia subdivision 3 bacterium; assembly: GCA_903913865.1. Classification (GTDB taxonomy): domain Bacteria; phylum Verrucomicrobiota; class Verrucomicrobiia; order Limisphaerales; family UBA8199; genus UBA693. Next base: position 2,656 of record CAIWMU010000203.1, on the reverse strand, counting down.
GCGATGGATTGGAATGGATTTTTTTACCGGGCCGTTCATCCCCTGTTCATCTCTGTGCTGATACAATCCCCGGCATGATAAACGTCAAACAGCGTGACTCGGGGTGGCAACCCTGTTAAGAACGACCCCAGGCACATGAGACTCCTTCTGGTCGAAGATGAACCGGATCTGCTCGCCGGCCTCACACGGGCACTGCGCAAGCAGGGCTACGCCGTTGATACCGCTGCCGATGGTGAGGAGGGGCTCTACAAAGCCGGGTCCACCGATTACGACGCCATCATCCTCGACGTCATGCTCCCCCGCCTGAATGGCTGGGACCTGCTTGCCCGCCTCCGCGCCACAAAGGCCACCCCTGTCCTCATGCTCACCGCCCGGGGCGGAAGCACGGACCGGGTGCGCGGCCTCGACGCCGGCGCGGACGATTATCTCGTCAAACCGTTCGACCCCCCGGAGCTGTTCGCCCGCCTGCGTGCCATCATCCGCCGCAGCGCCGGACGATCCGGGACGACCCTGGACATCGGCGATGTGCACATTGACACCGTCGCCCGCACTGTGACCTGCGCTGGCCAGCGGGTCAGCCTGACCGCCTACCAGTATGTCCTCCTCGAATACCTCGCCCTGCACCGCGGCGAGGTCGTCACCCGCGCCGCGCTCTACGAACATCTTGGGGATGACACCGAGGACACGCTCTCGAACGTGCTCGATGTCCAGGTGATGCGCCTTCGCAAAAAGCTCGGGCAGGACTTCATCGTCACACGCCGGGGCGAGGGCTACTGCATCGAATGAAATTCTTCCACTCCATCCGCTGGCGGCTCCAGCTGTGGCACGGATTGCTCCTCGCTCTCGTGCTCACCGGCTTTGGGTTCACCGCCTGGGAACTGCAGCGGGCGGATGAACTGAGCCGTATCGACCAGGAGCTCGAACTGCGCATCCTGAGCCGCATCGATCAGGAACTGGAACTTCGCATCGAAACCGCCGCCGATGCCACACATCCCGGGAAAGCTCCAACCCGGCCGAGGCTGGAGGCACCGCTTCCACCGGGCCTGAGGGACGTCCATTTGCCGGAACGGGAGATGCGGACGTTCGAAGGCCCATTCGGCAGCGTCTTCTATTACGTCGTATGGCTTCCCGATGGGCGGATCCTGTCGCGATCCGACGCGGTGCCAAGCGACGTGCGCTGCCCTGAACCCGTGGCCGAGCCGCACAGTGCCCGCCTGCGGGGAACCCTGCGGGAGTGCTTCCACTTCTCCCATCAGGGGGTATGCATCCTCGCAGGCCGGGATATCGCCCGGGAGCTTGCAGGCCTGCACCGCTCCGGCTGGCTGCTCGCGGGCGCCGGCGGATTGGTTCTCCTGCTCGGCCTCACCGGTGGATGGTGGGTCTCCGCCCGCACTCTCCGCCCGGTGGCGGATATCAGCGCCACCGCCATCAAGATCTCCACCGGCGATCTCTCCCAGCGCATCCAGACCAGCAACACGGACAGCGAACTCGGCCAGCTTGTGCAGGTCCTCAATTCAACCTTCGCCCGCCTCGATGCCGCCTTCACCCGCCAGGCCCGCTTCACCGCCGACGCCGCTCATGAACTCCGGACCCCTCTCACCGTGATGCTGACCCACGCGCAAAACGGGCTCGACAGCGACTGCCCGAACGAGGAGCACCGCGAAGCCTTCGAGGCCAGCCGTCGCGCCGCACGCCACATGCGCCGCCTCACCGAGGCTCTGCTCACCCTGGCTGAATTGGACTCGGGCCGGGCGGATGCGTTGAAGAAAACGTGCCATCTGGACCGCATCACCCGCGACTCGGTGGAACTTCTGCGCCCTCTCGCTGACGGAAAGGGCCTTTCTCTGCACCTGGACCTCGAACCGGCACAATGCGAGGGCAACGAGGGACAACTCGGTCAGGCGGTCTCCAACCTCGTCAGTAACGCCATCCACTACAACCGCCCCGGAGGCAGCGTCCGGGTGAGAACCGCCCCGGGAGCCGACTCCATCCTCCTCACGGTATGCGACATGGGCCAGGGTATCGCCCCGGAGGATCTCCCGCACATCTTTGAACGGTTCTACCGCGCCGATAAAGCCCGCTCCAGTGCCGCTGGCAGCACGGGACTTGGCCTGGCCATCACAAAAGCCATCGTCGAAGCCCACAGCGGCACCCTTTCCGTGGCCACCGTACTGGGCAAAGGCACCACCTTCACCCTGCGACTGCCAACACACCCCACAGTGTCCTCAGACCCTGCCTCCGCATCATCCTCCACCGCGGCTCCTGCCCTGCCACACACAGGGCGCATTCCTGAAGGGTAGAACCGGCTTCCCGGAGGCGGTGGATGCGGAAGGGAACGATCTGGATTCCGGGAAGGAGTGGAACCTTGTCGGGTGTGATGTGTGGGCGATTCTATGGACCTGTCTTGCCCTTGCAGGGCGGGCTGCAAGGCCCGGTGTGCGCCCACCCCAACCCCAAGCCCTGAATGGGCACCACACCTCCAGCGCCGCAAACCGATTGCCACCCCCGCCAACATGCGTGTTGCTTCGGCAAGCGTGCGTAGTGGATGGGTTTTATAGGCTCATTCCGGTTTTAAAGTCATTTTGGGCGTGGTTTGAGGGTCTCTCGGCCTGCTGTTTCAATACAGGGAGAGTTTGACCGGAACCCGAGGGTTTGG
>CAIWMU010000202.1 GCA_903913865.1 uncultured Verrucomicrobia subdivision 3 bacterium | reverse complement strand
GGCCACCGCTGCTTGGCCATGTAGTCTCGGCACGCTTGTTCCGTCGCAAACCACTCGCGGAATTCGATAATCGTCTGCGGATATGCTTCCACAGCCGAATTCTGTCGAAAAAACAACAAGCGTCAAGTGCATAGCCCTATACCCAAAAACAGTTCAAAGCGGCCTGCATGGGGGTAACAGACCCTACCGCATCCTCCGGCCGGGCTGGGGTTTGTACTCGAGCATCCGGACGAAAATTCAACCTGAGAAAACGCGACCTGGCCAGAGCTTCAGCATCGCAACAGCCCTCTTAAAGGTTGCTCCCGCGAACGGGCCATCCCGGTAGAGCCTTGCTCAGCGTGTTTTGGTATCCACCCTGGCCGGGGCCTTCACGAGTCCGGCCTTGATGAACGGTTCCAGCCAGTCGCCATATCCGGCCTTTTCCATCTCTTCCAGGGGGATGAAGCGTAGGGATGCGGAGTTGATGCAGTAGCGGAGGCCAGTGGGATTGGGACCATCCTCAAAGACATGGCCCAAGTGGGAATCGGCCGACTTGGAGCGCACCTCGACCCGTTTCATGCCGTGGGAGACATCGGTCTTTTCCACCAGCTTTTTCCCGGGCAGGGGCCGGGTAAAACTTGGCCAGCCGCAGCCGGAATCGAATTTGTCCAGGGAACTGAAGAGCGGTTCACCGGAGACGATGTCCACATAGAGGCCTGGCTTCTTGTTGTCATGAAACTCGTTCCTGAAGGGGGGTTCCGTCGCGGACAACTGAGTGACCTTGAATTGCATCGGGGAGAGTTTCTTCTCGAGATCAGCCGGTGCGGGTTTGGTGAAGGTTTCGGGGTTCATGGCGGTGTGACGGGTTGGGGCGGAAGGTGCGGGCCCGTTGGTCTGGGCGGTTGCACAACAAAGGCCTGCCGCGAGCAACAACGCCGGGGCCAGCCTGCTTTTTGAAAAGCCTGAATACATGGGGAAGTGTAGCATCGAATTGAAAAACAAAAAACCCGCCCTGGAGGGGGCGGGTTGTGAAACCGGGAATTTGCTGTGGCTTACTTGCCGGAACCGTTCACGGTGGCGGGCATCGCGAGGGTGGCACTCTGCATGCCGATCTTGGCGCAGATGAAATAGACCACGGCGCCGACGATGAAGGCCGAGACTGGGGCGCAGGGGATGGCCACCTGCAGGTTGGCAGGAAGGAGTGAATTCGGCAGGATGCCGACGACAAAACCAACGGCCCAGGCGATCCACCCGGCAGGATTGAAGCCGGAGCGCGGACCCGACCACTTGCCACCGGAGAGGACGTAATCAACCACAATGGCACCCACAATCGGACCGAAGGAGGCACCGATCAAGCCGAAGACGCTCGGGAGCTTGCCGGCGATCCCGGTGACCGCCAAAAGGATGCTGATGACCGCGCCGATGCCGACGGAGACCATCGGGTTGACCTTCGGCAGGACTGTCTTGAAGCTGTTTGCAGCGATGAAGGAGGAGAAGCAGGCGCCGGGGAATGAGGCCAGAGTGAGGCCGAGCATCACGGCGGAGAACAGTCCGGGGGGGAGTTTCTTGCCGAGCGCGGCGGTCATCGTCGTGACTTCCGGTCCCACAACGCCGCTTGCCTGTGCACCGGCCACGGCGAGAACGGAAATGCCAGCGGTGAAAATGATGGCGATCACAATGCCAACGATGCCGCCCATGCTCACATCCTGTTTATTCCTGCCGCTTGTGCAGATGTCAACGCCGGCTGCACCAGCCGTTGCGAAGAATCCCACAATCACGGCCACCATGGTGAGAAATGCCTCCATTTGACCGGAACCGGTTGTCGGCACAGCGGTGGGCTTGTAGTCACCAGCGGAGCCCGCAAACATCACAGCACCCATGATCAGAACCACGAGGGGAATGATCGGGAGGTAGGTGGAAACTTTGGCAACGTATTGGATGCCCTTCATGCCGACGAACGCGGCAGCCACCGTCCAGAGGATGGCGAGGGGGATGAACAGACCCTTCGCATTAAACCCCTCAGCAAGGGCGCCGGCTGAACCGAAGGCGTTCACGCCGAGCCAGCCGAACTGCAGTGCGCCCATGAGGAAACCGGGCATGATCAAAGCTCCGGCGGCACCAAAGGTCGAACTCCCGACAACATACAGCGGCAGTCCGGTGCTCATCCCGAGCTTGCCCGGAACGATAAAGAAGAGGAAATGGCAGATCAAGGCACCCACCACAATTCCCAGCAGGGTCGCCCCGAGGCCACCCTTGGCCAGACCGTTCCCGGCCATGGAGTCCCAGAACACGAACCACAGAAAGATGCCCGCGTAGGTGGGGGCGATGGTCTTGTGCCAGGGAGCACGACTGGCCGCCGGATTGGGGGCCGCGCTCGTAATGTAGGAGGGTAGGGAACTCGGGGATTTGCTATCTTGTTTGCTCATGTTGTTTGTTTTGGTTTTGAGCCGTGAGTCATCGAATGACATGCCAGCCATCAACAATTCAGGCCAGCCCAATTCCAACACCCCTCCGCCGGCGCAAAAATGTGCTGCTCAAGGGTGCCAGATGTGCTGGTAGCATAGCCGGATATTCCACCTGGCTGTCAACGCCAAACTTGTGGATTAGACGACTTCGACCGGACACTTGGGCAGGGCATCTATGAAGGCCTGCCCGTATTGTTTTGTCAGAATCCGGTTGTCCAGCGCAACGACGATTCCGGTGTCTGTTTTTGTCCGGATCAGACGGCCCACCCCCTGACGGAACTTGAGAATGGCCTCCGGCAACGAAAATTCGCCGAAAGAGTTTCCACCCCGGGCCTCGATGGCCTCCACCCGGGCCTCGATCAGCGGGTGATCCGGCACGGCGAAGGGCAGCCTCGTGATGATCACATTGCTCAGGGCCTCCCCGGGCACATCGACCCCCTGCCAGAAGCTGTCCGTCCCGAAAAGAACCGAATCCACATCCTCCTTGAATTTCTCGAGCATCAGTGAGCGTGGAATTCCGGCTCCCTGGACGTAACAGGCGATGCCCAGCTTGTTGAAGAAGGGCTCCATCAGTTCTGCCACCTCCTGCATGAGCTTGTAATTGGTGAACAGGACGAAGGCCTTCCCGTGGGTCATCTCAACGAAATGTTTGATCCAATGGATGAGCGAATCCCGGTAGCCGTCCTCACGCGGATCAGGAATCTGCCTGACCACCCAGAGCTTCATCTGGCGCTCGTAATCGAACGGTGTTCCCACCTGTAATGCGACGGCCGATTCCGCCCCAACGCGGCGGGTAAAATATTGGAGCCCATCCGGGGCGGAAGGAGCCCGCCTGGGCCGGGTTCCGGCAGGATGTTCCGGCTTGGGGCCGGGCGGCGGGGTGGGGCCCCCCTTGGTGGAGAGGGTGGCGCTGGTCATGATCACCGAGGTGCCGCTGCCGAAGAGGCGGCGGCGGAGGAACCCGGCGACATCAATGGGTGCCGCATTCAGGGCCAGGGTGCGCTGCGCCTTGCCGGTGCGCTCGACCCAATAAACATGGTTCTCCTCCGTCTGCCCCAGAAATGCGGCGACCTCCTCCCGCAATTCGGCCAGCTTCCGGTTGCACTCGATCAATTCCTGGCCGATTTCCTTGTCCTCGCTGGTCTTGATGAGGTCGCTCACGGCCTCCCGGAGGCGTTGAATCGGGAGTGTTATGTTGTCATTCACCCCGGTGGGCTGGCGCAGGCGCAGTTCGGTCCACTCCCTCCTGCTCCGCTGGGGTGGGGCGGATTGGGCTGATTTTTGCTGCAGACCTTCACAACTGCTCTCCATGTTGAGGAAGAATTCCTCACTCTGCTTGAGCAGGTCGGCGACCAGCCTTACCGCACCACCCTGGCGCAGGGTGGCCAGCAGGCCCTTTTCAGTGCGCGGATTCCAAAGGCGTTGCAGGGCATAACGCACCTGCCCGCTGGAAACACTCAGCCCAATGTGCCGGGAGGCCACAGACTCCATGGTGTGTGCCTCGTCGAAGATCACGAAATCGTTCCGGAACAGAATTCCCCCCTCTGTCTCCTCCTCAAGGCCGCCCAGCAGTGTGAAGAAGAGAGTATGGTTCAGCACGAGCACATCGGCAGAGAGAATCCGGCTGCGCGCCCTCTGGAAAAAACATGGGGGATGATCCTTTCCCCAGTCCGATTGATGCCCGCAAACCTTGGGGGAGCACAGTCCACGCTCTGAACAGACCAGGGTCCAGACTTTGGGATCCGGCTCAATTTCAAAATCGGAGAGGCTGCCATCCTGGGTGCCTTTCGACCATTCGTAAATTCGCTCCAGCTCACGTCCCTCGGTGTCGGTGAAAAGGTTTCCTGACTGCTGCATGGCCCTCTGGAGGCGGCGCGTGCACAGGTAATTGCCCCTTCCTTTGAGCATCGCGTAGTTGAAACTCACCGGCAGAACCTGCTTGAGCATTGGCAGGTCCTTGCCTGTCAACTGCTCCTGCAGATTGATGGTGTGGGTGGAGATGACCGCCTTCCGCCCTTTGGCCACCGCATGCAGGATCGCCGGGATGAGGTAGGCAATGCTCTTGCCGACACCGGTCCCCGCCTCCACAGCCAGATGTGTTCCGTTTTCAAGGGCGTTTGCGACAGCGACCGCCATTTGCTGCTGCTGAGGGCGGTATTCAAAATTGGCCGATTTTGACAGGGGGCCGGATGCAGAGAGGATGTGCTCCACCTGCTTTATCAGGCCCGGTCCCGTATTCGGTGTCTCTGTGTCAACGATGCTGATCATTTATGTGGGGAAAAATCTGCTGCTGGATCGGTTCTTTGATCCTGAGTGGGATCACCGGTCGTCCAAATTCCGCCGGATGACCAGTTCCACGCTGCTCCGGTTTTTTGCAATCATGTCCTCCGGGAGCACTCCACGCCAGTTGGTGCAGGGTTGGATCACCGACCGGCGACCAATGATGCTGCCCGGATTAAGCACGGAGTTGCAGCCGATTTCTGCATGGTCACCGATCAAGGCACCAAATTTGGACAATCCACTGTCATAACGCTCCTCCTTGGAAACAACCATCACATTGCCCCCCAAAGCTTTTACATTGCTCAACACCACTCCAGCCCCGAGATGTGCCCCGTGGCCGAGAACCGAATCCCCGACATAATTGAAGTGGGGAACCGTTGCGCGGTTGAAGAGCAGGGAGTTCTTTACCTCGCAAGCGTTTCCGACCGTGCAATCATCCCCGATGATCACATTCTCACGGATGTAGGCATTATGCCGGATCTGGCAGTTGCGTCCAATGATGGCGGGGCCTCTGATCATGGCCCCATCCTCCACAATGGTGCCGGGACCGATGTAAACATGTTCACCGATATAGGCGATGCCCTGGCATTTGTTGTGCAACCCCGGCTTCAAGTGCCGCCCGAGGTAGTCTCCAATTCGGGCCAGCACCTGCCAGGCAAATCCGCACCCCTCGAAGAGGGCGGCGTGTTCCGTCTGCCCGAGGTCAAAAAGTTCCTTCGGATTGAACATGGCGGGAGGATAAGCGGCAAAGCGCCGGGTGGGTAGCCAGAAGTGGGCGGGAATCAGCCCCGCCCGAAGCGGCGATTCATGCCCCCTGGCTTGGTTCGGTCTGGGTGCGAGGCGGATTGTGCTTCACCAGCAGTGGGATGCTGGCCTGGGTCCGGCCGTCCAGGGACATGTCGATCGAATAAAGGCCGGGCTTTTCAAATTTGATCTGCTGGATGTTGACGATGAAATTGCGGGTTCCAAAGTGGGAGTCCCCCGGCAGGAGAACCTGCACCGGGATGTCGATTCCGCGCATGATGGAGTGTCCATCGGCATCGACAAAGGCCAGATGCAGCTGGTGGTTGCCCTCCTCCTCATTGGTGAAGGTGAGGCGCAGGGCGATGGAGCACTGCGGATGGATTGCGGGAAGCTTTTGTGTGTAGATGGTATCGAATGCACCGAGCAGGTTTAATTTGCCGTTGTCATCCGTGGCCGCATCGCAGAGCACCGCAACTTGTATATTCATCAAACCTAAATAAGCCACATTTTCCCCCTGCCTGCACGCATTTCTTTCGATGGGTCTCCGGGACAGAAAAGAGCGCGCCGCGCGGATGACTCCGCGCGGCGCGCCTGAAACCGATGAACCCCCGGAGGGTCGATGGAGCCTACTCGCCCACGAGGCGGAAGTAGGTGCTTCCGGCGGATGCCGGGAGGTGGACCAGATTGGTCGTTGTGCTACCGGGAACAGTGGACCATACAACCGGGGTCGAGAGACTCGGGGTGGATTGCAGGGTGACGCCGATGCCGCTTGCGGGCCAGCTCAGATCCACACCGCCGTTTGCAGCCGTGATGGTGAGCGGGACGCGATTCTTGGGGGCGCCGAACTTGCTGAAGACCACTTCCGTGGTGAGGGCCACATTATGGCTTGTGGCAGCCAGACCGACGCGCATGACGTCCGTAAACGGTCCGCTGGCGTTTGTGGCCGTGTCAATTGAACCGATGTAACTCCAATCCATGTTGTTGGAGCTGCAGTAGGTGTTGAAGACGGCACCCACCCTTTGGAGGCGGACCCAGTTGTCGGGGAAGGTCACCAATGGGCGCGGGGCGGCGAGGGCAACCGCGGCGGTATCCGCCGTTTCACGGTATTGGAAGAAGGCGTGTTGCTTCGGCAAGCGTGCGTAGTGGATGGGTTTTATAGGCTCATTCCGGTTTTAAAGTCATTTTGGGCGTGGTTTGAGGGTCTCTCGGCCTGCTGTTTCAATACAGGGAGAGTTTGACCGGAACCCGAGGGTTTGG
>CAIWMU010000201.1 GCA_903913865.1 uncultured Verrucomicrobia subdivision 3 bacterium | reverse complement strand
GTGTGTGTGGGCATTGACCGATTTGCCGCGGCGTGGGTGGATGGGCGTTGACCGATTTGCCGTGGCGTGGGTGGATGGGCGTTGACCGATTTCCCGCGCCAGGGGTCAGTGCCGTCACTTTTTGTAAACGGCACAAAAAGTGAGAACTGACCCCATGGCGCTCGGGGGAGGCCTGTTTGGGAGGGCCAACGGCCCGGACTAAGCCAGCCCAGGACAACGGCCTGGGTTGCGGGGTTGATAATGGAACCGAAGGGCTGTAGGCCCGATATGTCCCACGGATTCCGGATCCACCGGATGGTATCGGGCCTTCAGCCCTTGGGTTCATCATTTGCGTGCCAAAACCTGGGGCGGTACCCCAGGCTGGGATGGGGTGCACCTTTGGTGCTGGGGAGGGGGCAGCGTGTGTGTGGGGGCGTTGACCGATTTGCGGTGGCGTGGGTGGATGGGCGTTGACCGATTTCCCGCGCCAGGGGTCAGTGCCGTCACTTTTTTAAACGGCACAAAAAGTGAGAACTGACCCCATGGCGCTCGGGGGAGGCCTGTTTGGGAGGGCCAACGGCCCGGACTAAGCCAGCCCAGGCCAACGGCCTGGGTTGCGGGGTTAATAATGAAACCGAAGGGCTGTAGGCCCGCACTATTGCTTGTGCACGGCCCTGGGGGATGGTATCGGGCCTTCAGCCCTTGGGTTCATCATTTGCGTGCCAAAACCTGGGGCGGTACCCCAGGCTGGGATGGGGCGCACCTTTGGTGCTGGGGAGCGGGGCGGCGTGTGTGTGGGGGCGTTGACCGATTTCCCGCGCCAGGGGCGGCGGAGACGGTTGACCTATTTCCCGCGAGGGGTCAGTCCGGTCACTGTCGAGCCCGGCGGGGGCCGGACTCAACAGATGAGGACTGACCCCATCGCTCGAGGGCCGGGCTCAACAGATGAGGACTGACCCCATCGCTCGGGGGCCGGGCTCAACAGGTGAGGACTGACCCCATCGCTCGAGGGCCGGGCTCAACAGGTGAGGACTGACCCCATCGCTCGGGGGACGGGGGCGGGTTGACTCACACGAAGCCACGAAGCCACGAAGGGGGGAAGAAAAGCCGGTCAGCCAAAAACTGAACCACCTTCGTGTGAATCATCCATTGTTCGTAAATCCACCTGACAAAAATCATGAACTTCGTCCCTCGCCGCCTATTCAAACTCCCTTACACATCCCATGAATACGGGCTGCGGCCGGGGCGATGGTGCAGAATGGCGTTGCCCTGAATGGGATGCTTGCCTAGCATCAGCCCGCCTATGCCAGAAGCATCAATTACCCCAGCCTGCGCCTTGCGCGGGGATGGCCGCCAGCCGGATCAATTGCGCCCTGTCCGGTTTCAAAACCATATTGCCCCGCACGCCACCGGCTCGACTTTGGTTGAGTGGGGGAATACACGTGTGATTTGCGGTGTGACGGTGGAGGAGTCGGTGCCGCGCTGGATGAAGGAGCAGGGGGTGGTTGGGGGATGGATTACAGCCGAATATTCCATGCTGCCTTATTCCACCCTGCAACGGAAGCAGCGGGACAGCACCCGTGGGAAGATCGACGGCCGCTCCCAGGAGATCCAGCGGCTGATTGGGCGCTCGATGAGGGCTGCGATTGATCTCGAGCGGATTGGACCCCGGACGATCTGGGTGGATTGCGATGTGCTGCAGGCGGATGGGGGGACGCGGACGGCGGCGATCACAGGTGCGTATGTTGCCATGTCGCTGGCGGTTCGGAGGCTGATGGCTGAGGGGAAGCTCACGCAGAGCCCGATGCATCATGGCGTTGCGGCGGTGAGTGTGGGGATCGTGGGCGGGCGACCGCTGCTGGACCTCTGTTATGAGGAGGATGCGGCGGCGGCGGTGGACATGAATCTGGTGATGAACTCGGCGGGAGAGTTCATTGAGCTGCAGGGCAGCGGTGAGGAGTCCACCTTCAGCGATGCCCAGCTGGCCGATCTTCTGCGGTTGGGCAGGGTTGGGATTCGGGAATTGCTGGCCGCGCAGCAGGGGGCACTGGCCTCCTGAGGTGGCCAACGGCCCTGCCGGGGAAGGCGTTTGGCGCAGCCCGGGCGGCTTCATATCTTTATCCGTGAAAAACAGAGTTTCAAAAGCGCAGTTGTTCAGTGATCCCTCTATCAAGCCGACGACCCGGCTTTGGCTGGTGCGGCATGCCGAGGTGGAGGCGAAGTATCAGGGCACCTTTGGTGGCCGGATTGACATGGATCTTTCCCCGAAAGGCCACTTGCAGGCGGCGGCGCTGGGGCGTTATCTGGCAGGAGTGTCATTCGATGCATGTTACGCCTCGCCGATGCGGCGGGTGCGGCAGACCATGGAATCCATGCAACTGGCGGGGCTGCCGGAGCCGGTGGTGCTGGAGGGTTTGCGGGAGATTGATTTCGGGTCGTGGACCGGGCTTGCCTTCCACGAGGTGCAGGAGCGGTTTGGTGTGGATGCCTCAACGTGGCTGGAGCAGATCGATACCGGGGGCATGGCGGGAGGGGAATCAACGGCTGTGTTTGGGGCCCGGGTGAAGCCGTGCCTGGACCGGATTCTTACCGAGCAGCCCGGGAAAAACATTCTGGTGCCGTGCCATGGCGGAGTCATCCGGATGCTGCTGGCGATCACGATGGGGTTGCCCCTGCCGAAGATGTCCTCATTCCAGGTGGAATATGCGAGCATCACACAAATCTGGTGGCCTGCGGCGGAGCCGGAGCTGCGTCTGGTGAATTTCACACCCTGGAGAGATATTGGGATATGAAGCGTCAACCGATTTGGAGAGTGGAGGTTCGGGTTGGGCAGGAGGTCGAGGAGGCGATGGTGGAATTTCTCTCCGCCCGGTTCGGAACCCCGGCATCCTCCTTTTACCATCTGGAGCGGCAGGTTTCGACAGTGTCGGTGTTTTTGACCGATCGATCCCTTTGGACCCCGACCTCACGGCGGGCCATTCTGGATGAGTTTGCGAGATTGGAATCGTTCGGGCTGGCGCCGGGGCCGATGCGGATCAGTTTTGGACGGGTGCGGGCTGAGGACTGGGCTGAATCCTGGAAGAAGCATTTTCCACCGTTGCGGGTGGGTGGGCGGTTGTTGATCCGGCCCAGCTGGAGTCGGGAAAAGGCATTGAAGGGTCAGTCGGTCATTGTGCTGGATCCGGGCCTGAGTTTTGGGACGGGTCAGCATCCGACGACATCCTTCTGCCTGAGCCAGATCTGCCGGCACAGGAAGGCTGGAACGAAGCAGTCCCTGCTCGATATTGGCACCGGGAGCGGGATTCTCGCAATCGCGGCTGCGAAGCTGGGGTATGAACCGGTTGTGGCGTTTGATTTTGATCCCGAGAGCATCATCGTCGCCGATGCGAATGCCAGAAGGAACCGTGTTGAGGGGAAGATTCAACTTTCCCAGCAGGATGTGGCCCGGTTGAAGGCCCCCAAAGGCCGGGGTTATGATGTGGTTGCCGCCAACCTGACGGCCAATCTGCTTCGGGAGCATCTTGACCGGATGCTCGCCTGTCTGGTCCCGGGCGGGGTGCTGGTTCTGGCAGGGATCCTGGCAATTGAGTTTGATGATCTGAGTGCCCTCTGCGTCAAAGCGGGACTCAAGCCCCTCGCGGCACGGACCCTGAGGGAATGGCGTTCGGGGAGCTTTTTGAAGGTGGTGCCAGGGGTGAAGTCGAAGACCTGACCGGGACAAACGGGTGGGATTTCAGATTGGGTGGGAAAGGGAATCTTAACCACGGATAAGACCGGATGGGACGGGATGGCGTATTGGGTGGAGGTCGATTTTCCTGTGGAAAGGGGGGCTGGGGTGCTGTATTTTCAGGGTGATGAAACGGGGGAAAAAGTGGTTTTTTTGGGGAGTCATCATGGGGCTTCCGCTGGCACTTGTGGCTGCGTTCTTTTTTGCAGTGGTTTTCAATCTGTTCCATGCGCATGAGCACTGCATCAAGGGGGCCGGATTGGGTCTGGCGACCTATGCTATACACCTGCGCATAATATGCGCGACATAAATCTTCTGCGCTCCTTATTCCACAGGGCTTTCCTCTGGGTCTGACGTTTTCAGTTTTGTCTGGAAGGTAGGTCTTCTGCACCCATTTCTTGCATTCAGGGCAGTTT
>CAIWMU010000200.1 GCA_903913865.1 uncultured Verrucomicrobia subdivision 3 bacterium | reverse complement strand
TGGCGGGCTGCTGTGGATCCATGACCTCTCAACGCTCAACAACCAACCCTCAACCCACTTCGTCGCCCACGACGGCAATGGCAACGTGTCGTTGTTGGTCAACGCTGCGGATGGCACTGATTCGGCCCGCTACGAATACGGGCCCTTCGGGGAAGTCATACGCGCCACCGGTCCCATGGCCAAGGCGAACCCGATCAGATTTTCAACGCAGTACACCGACGACGAAACCGATTTGGTTTGCTACCTCCATCGCTACTACAATCCGAGCACCGGAAGATGGCTGAGCAAAGACCCCATTGACGAAGCGGGCGGGCTGAACCTTTACGGGTTCGTCGGAAATAATGGTATCAATTCGTTTGATCCGTTCGGGTTGCTGGATACTCCAAGCTCGACAATTACGCCGTGGGAGTTGGGTTGGGAGTGGTTGACGGGTGATGATCCCAAGCATCGAGAGTTCAAGGTTGGAGGCCGTTTTGCCGAACTGCTGCGCAAACATGAGCACATCAGAAAGTTGATCAAGAAAGCCGCCGATGAAGCGGCGAGGCGGTGTGCCAATGGCTGCAATAACAAAGATTTTCAAATCACCGGAGAGCAGGGCAAATACGACCTTGGCGGTGTGCAGGGAGTTGGGAAGTATTTGAAAGATTATTCCACGCTCTTGACTGGAGGGCTAACTGGCAATCTGGCAGTCACCTTCCTTGGCTCGTATGACGCAACGCTGACGGCGACAGGAATCTCATGCTGCGCAGGCAAAACGCATGTAAAGCTCGACATAAATAATAGTTCAACGGCTGCATCTGCACTGCGTCCTCCGGTTCTCGGTTATACAGAATGGTGGCAAAAGAACGTTGCGCCACTTATCAATAGGCTCTTCCAGAATGGTGGTGGTTCACCCACGACACAGCACATTGAGTTGAACGAAGATGTCACCTTCAAGAAATCCAACTGCCCGAACTGAGAATGAAGCTCTGGCGTCAACTCATCGTGGTGATGGCTCTAGCGTTGTGCGCAGGCTGTGGCAACAGCCATGTTACCGTGAAGCCTGACAAGGCAACGATGGTCGGGACTTGGACGCCCGACAAAGACAAAAGCACTTGTCCCTCGGCGTTGATTTTGGAGGCAACGAAATTGCTCATCAGGCAAGACGGAACATTTACGGCGCAGGACTTTCCGAGAGAGGTTTCCTTGGGTCGCCAATCCAGTGTGGATGGCAAATGGAGTCTAAAGAAGGAGGACAATCGTTGGAGTTTGGATTTGTCTTGGGAAACTCCGGCAATGTCGATGCTTGATGGGGCTCGTCTCATCACCAAAAACAAGGAAGTGCTCATTGAGTTTTGGATTGGTGATCCCGACGCTTACAGTCGTTTGGTGTTGCGTAAGCAGGTGAACCCTTAGCTTTCCAATCCTCATTGTGACGGCCGTTCGCCAACAGCGAATCCGAATCCTCCTTTCAATCTTCATTGCCGGGCTGGTCCTTGAATTTTCCCGGTTCGGCTGGTTTAATCGTGCGGCGTGTCGAAGAAAGCATCATCGCTGGTGGATACACGGGTCGTGTATTGCGGGGACAACCTGGAGCAGTTGCCCAAGTTGCCCGCCGCTTGCGTTGACCTCATCTACATCGACCCGCCGTTCAACAGCAACCGCAACTACGAAGTCTTCTGGGGCGAGACCAAGGAGAAGCGGGCGTTTGGGGTCGCCATGGTAGTACGAAGGCTTCCATGACTGGGTATCGGGATTTTGTTAAGTCAAATGGTGGATGCAACTGTAAGAAGTATTTTGGGGTCGAATAGCCGTTATGACAAAAAGCAGTCGCCGAACAGTCTGTGTGACCTTTTTGGCGGGGGCCGTTGGTGGGTTTCTAACCGGTTGGGCTATTCCGCTTGTGCTTGACTGGTTTCCGATGTCTTCGCCGATTCGAGGGGGAATTAATGCGTGTTTTGTTGGTGTTGAAAAAATGGCCTACAAAACGGTGAAACTGTTCGCCTCTGATGCTTCGCCTGATAATGGCATCGTCTATGTGTGGGTGTCATTTGCTTTGATGGGGGCACTTGTTGCTTTGGTTGGGTTGCTGGCCCTCCACCTTTTGAAATCACGGAACCTGCGATTATCAGATAGCGAGCCGTCGCCGTGAGTTGACTCTCAGCTTTCCCCTGTGGAGACCCATTCCAATAGCTGTTGCCCCCGTCGCCAAGACTGACGGCTTTCACTTCCCCTTGAAAGAGCTACGCCGTGAAACACGGCAGACTTGGCTCCCCCCGTGGCGCTCCCTCGATGAGCTTTCCCCCGCCGTCACTGCTCTGCGCTTTTTGTCCTGCCCGCTGATCCGCGACCCTGTCCACATGAGGCGGACGGACAACCCAAACGCTCCGCTCCGTTCGCGTCGTGGCAACCTCCCGAGCAAACCACAGGCGAAGTTTGCACATCTGCAAACCCATCGGCGAACGGATCCCCATTCGCGGATATCCTGCGATAACCGATCCCCGAGGGGTAATCCGCAGATGAACGCAGATTCCAGCCGGTCTCTTCTTCCCCATCTGCGGCAATCTGCGAAATCTGCGGATAAACTCCGGCTCCAGAAGCGAACCAAGCCCCCCCGGGTGCCTCGAATCTTGAGGGTTCAGTCGAAAGGGACCTGCTCTCGGCATGAGCCGATTTCTGTCCATCGGGGTCCTTCGTCCCTGGCTGGAACCCCACCGGAAATATCCCACGAAGCCTCGCAGGTGGATCCGGAACCTGAGCGAACACCAGCGGCGGAGTCAACCGGGTTCGAAAAGGATCCATCCGGTATCCTTGCTTCCGCCCCCTGGGGGTGTTAGGGTCTCCGTGCTGGAAGGGCGGAGAATCGCTCCCCTGATTTATCAGGGGGGAGGAAAGTCCGAACACCGTAGGGCGCGATGCCGCGTAACTCCGCTTGCGGAGATACACACGGGGGACCTGGCCGCGAGGCCGGTTCACGGAAAGTGCCACAGAAAACAAACCGCCCCCTCCGGGGTAAGGGTGAAAAGGTGGGGTAAGAGCCCACCGCTTCAGGCGCAAGCATGAAGGCACGGAAAACCCCATCGGGTGCAAGGCCAAATAGGGAACTGCGAGGCGGCCCGCCTCATGCAACGCTCTTCGGAGCGGGGCCGGTTCCGGGTACGGGCTGCTTAGACAAATGATTCTCTCCCCGCAAGGGCAGACAGAAATCGGCTTACAGCCCTTCCAGCACTTTTCTCTACAGTCCCCCACCCCGGTTGCGCCCCACCCGGGCGTGGCCCGCAGAAAGGGTTACGCCTCCGGTTGACTACGGCGCCACACGAGGCGACCCGACTGATACGGGTCGGCTCGTGATTCCGAAACGATTCACAGCGGTGATCGCCACGACATCCGGCAAGTCTCCCACAACCCTGCAGGAGCGTTCGCCAGCCGGAAGGATTTTCGTCTGCCAGCGCGACCCGGACCGGGTCTGCAGAATCCAGACGGAGACCTTGTCCGCCTCAGCAACCTTCCATGAAACTTCCAGCCCTTTGGAACCGGAAACACGCAGTTGCGGCTGCGCGGGCTGACGGCCCCCGGCCCAGGTCAACGCCGGGACAAGCGCCGGTGCTTTGTAGGCGCCTGCAAGCAGCGCGTCATCCATGTCGGTGCGGCGCATGAGGCTTTTCATATTCCAATGGACATGCCCCGCAACACCAGACCTCTGGCGGGTGATGGAGATCTGCCGCAAAATCTCCTCCGGCTTCCAGCTATGCCCAACCTTGGTGGCATCCATGCCGGCAAGCAGCATGCGGCCTTTTGGATTCTGATCCGTCCACCACCCCAGCAGAACCGGGAAGCTCTGCTGCGGGGAATCGATCGACCAGTAGAGTTGTGGGACAAAATAATCGACCCAGCCGCTTTCCAGCCATTTGCGGGAATCGGCATAGAGTTCGGCCCAGGCATCCAGCCCCCGAATCTGGGACGGCTGGCCGGGTCTCCAGATGCCGAAGGGGCTTATGCCAAAACGAACCCAGGGCTTGGCGGCCCGGATGGAATCATGCACCCGCTCCACGAACTGGCTCACGTTCCGCCTCCGCCAATCATCCCGCGCCAGACCGCTTTTCGCACCATACTTTTGCCAACTGGCCTCATCAGGAAACTCGATGGGCCGCCCGGATGAATCCCTCTCCTTGTAAGGATAGAAATAGTCGTCGAAATGAACTCCATCAATGTCATACCGCTTGACGACATCCATGACCACAGCGAGGGAATAGTCCTGAACGGCACGTTCCCCGGGGTCGAGCCACAGGCTGCGTCCATAATGCCGGACCATGTTCGGAGACCGCTCGCTGATGTGGTTCCGGGCAATTGGCGACTTTGCTGAAGCGTGACGAGCCCGGTAGGGATTGAACCAGGCGTGCAGTTCGATACCCCGTTTGTGGGCCTCCCGCACGGCAAACTCCAGCGGATCGTAGAAAGGTGATGGGGCCTTGCCCATGGTGCCGGTCAGGTATTCGGACCATGGCTCAAACTTCGAGGAGTAAAGGGCATCGCACCCCGGCCGGACCTGAAGGAAGATGGCGTTCAACTTTAGCCGACTGGCGCGGTCGAGAATGGCAATCAACTCCGCCCGCTGCTGCTGCGGGATGAGCGAATTGGTGGATGGCCAATCAATGTTGGAGACGCTCGCCACCCAGGCTGCGCGGTATTCCCGCCCCACTGCGGGCGGGACAACCCCCACGGGTTGAAAATCAAGCGGACCGCCGAGTGCTGGCCTGACCAGAAGGCAGACCATTACGAGGGTGAACATCCAGCACAACACCCGGGGTGGGTAGCGCAAAGGGGAGGATCCAACGTCGTTGATCGCAAAACCACGGCCCCCAGCGGGAGGCATTTGATCCATGGACGGAATCTGGTTTATCGAAATCATTGCCAAAGCAGGGAGTCCTGCCGGATGTGCCATGGCTTGAGATCACCCGTTGGAACCGTGGCCTCATATCCATCGCTGGTGAGCCGGATGGCAACGAGCAACTCGCGTGAATTCTCGGAAAACCCCAATTCCTTCGACGTTCCCGCCCACCGCTCGTTCGCCGCGAAAAAGGCCCGCTGCGCATAGTAAACCTCCATCAGGCGGTCCCGGATCGCCAGGGAGGGATCTGGATGGTAGATCGCCCGTTTGCCGGTCTTCCGGGTGAACTCCACAAAGCCCCAGCGCTCGGGTCGGTGCATGTCGATGATCCCTGTGGGGGACCAGACCCAGTTGTCCTCGGGTGTGCTGGGCAGCCTGGTGTAGGAGCCATCGTCAGTCCGGATCTTCCACTCAACGCGTGAGAAATTCACGCGCCAGCGATCCCCCTCGGAGGGACGCACCCCGCGCCCGGCCACACTGGCCATCGATTTCCACGGAAACGCAAATTCCACTGTCCAGCCCCGGTCCCGATCCCCGGGTGCGTTGATGGTTCCATCCACATGCACCGCCGTCTTCAGGCCCGGGATCTCCCACTCATTCAGCGCCGGCCCGCCATCCTTGTACGGTTTGACAAGACGCAGATCCCACTCGGTGTTCAGGGCGTTGATCTCAATCTCGAAGTAGTCATGGTTGTCCCCGTTTGGATCGATGAACACCTCAAAGTCCGGATTGTAAAAAATGACCGCATCATGATTGGTCAGGGTCGCCCAGACATGCGGTTCCTCAATCTCCGCGCCGACGTAAAAATAGGTGTCGTCCCAGAGCATCTTGGCCCGCGTGCGGAACTGTGGCCGCGCCTTCCCGGGCCCCTCAATATCGGCAAAATCATCCGTCCAGGGCACGCCAGCCCACGCCGCCTCATCCAGACGGCCATCAATCTTCAACGGCTTCTTCGCACGCTCGCACACATAACTACGGGGCGTGATCTCCCTCATCCTGGCCCATTCGTTCGAATAACCGCCGGAGGCCCATGTATGTGAGCCGAGCAAAATGACGCACGCGATCAACGATTTCATCATAATCCGCAAACTGAAAACCATTCATCCTGACAGACCGGTCGGGGCGCACTTATCAAGTCCCCGACACCCCCCTCTCCCTCCGGAGATTCCGGCGGGGGGGAGCATCGCCCCCCTCCGCCGGAAATCCACGAACCACCTTAGCAACCGACGCTGGCCAGGTCCTCGTTGGTGGCCACATTGACGATCTTGAACTGCTCCGCATGCAGGGCCGGATCGGCCCGGAAGGAGAGCTTGCCGAAATAGCGCTTCTCCATTTCGATGAGGTGCTTTTCATCCTCCGTGCGCAACCGCTCCAGAATCGTGGGGTGAACCACGATGCGGAGTTGGAAGTCGGACTCATCGCGGGAGCGCTTCTTGAGGATCTCGCTGAGCTTCCGCTGAATTTCCACGCTCATGGTGAGGGCGCTCTTCACCTTGCCCCTGCCCTTGCAATAGGGGCAATCATCGTAAACAGCCGCATTCACACTCTCGGAATGGCGCTGGCGGGTCATTTCCATCAGGCCCAGCTGGGAGATGGGCAGCACATGGGTCTTGGCCTTGTCGCGCCGGAGACCGTCCTTCATGCGCTGATAGACCGACTGCTGGTCGCGCCGGGATTTCATGTCGATGAAATCGAGCACGATCAAACCTCCCATGTTGCGCAGGCGCAACTGGCGGGAGATCTCATCGGCAGCCTCAATGTTGACCTTGAGAATGGTTGATTCCTGATCCTTGCTGCCCTTGTGGCGGCCGGTGTTCACGTCGATCGCAACCAGCGCCTCCGTCTCATCCACGACAATGTAACCGCCGCTCTTCAGATGTACCTGCCGCGAGAAGGCATTCTCCAACTGGCGGGTGATGCCGAACCGGTCGAAGATCGGCTGGGGATCGGAATAGATTTTCACCTTGTCGGCCGAACGGCGGGAGATCTTTGAAATCATCTCCCGCATGCGGTCGCAGGCCTGGGGACTGTCCACAACGATCCGCTCGACATCCTCCGTGAGGAAATCACGCACCGTCCGCTCGATAAGGTCCGGCTCCTGAAACACGCAGGTGGCCGGTGGACGGGTCTTGATCCGCTCCTGAATTCCCTTCCACTCCTCGAGCAGCAGCGCAAGATCGCGCACGAAATAACGCTTCTGCTGTCCCTCACCCACTGTCCGCATGATGACTCCCATGCCCTCGGGAATGCTCAGCTCGCGCAGAATCTTCTTCAAGCGCTGGCGCTCCTGCTGGTTTTCGATCTTGCGGGAAATACCGCTCTGGTCGGAATTCGGAAGAAGCACAAGGTAACGGCCGGGCAGCACCAGGTTTGTGGTGACCCGCGGCCCCTTGGTGCCGATCGGTCCCTTGGTGACCTGCACGATGATCTCACCACCCGGGGGGTAGAGGCGGGGAATGTCCTTCTGAGTGATCTTGGGGCGGTCGCGGCGCTTGTTGCCCTCCCGCTCAACGATCTCCACCCCGCTGTCGAAGCTGCTCGGGACGATGTCCCAATAGTGCAGGAAGGCGTTCTTCTCAAAGCCGATGTCCACGAAGGCGGCTTTCAGGCCGTCCTCCAGGTTGCGCACCCTGCCCTTGAAGATACTTCCAACCAGCCGCTCCTCGGAGGTCCGTTCAATGGTGAACTCCTCAAGACGCCCCTCCTCGAGAACCGCCACGCGGGTTTCAAGGGTCTCAGCATTGATGATGACCTCCTTGTGCTGGCGTTGCACCGGCTTGATCAGCCGTTGAACCTTTTTGACAAGGTTCGTTGCGACCATGCGGATGGTCTCAAGAATGCCCTTGGGCTGTTCCGGCACGGGGACAGGCTTGAACGGCTGTTCTTCCTGAACCTCTGCGGCCGTCTCAAGATTCGGCTCGCGGAAGTCGTGCTTGTCGCCCCCGCCATCCCCACCCGCCCGGTGGATCCCATCGGCGGGAAGTCCGGCGGCGAGGTTTTCCGCCCGCTCAATTTCACTGGCGTGCTTGTGATCGTAAACCATGTCCGGCGAGTTTTCTTCGCCGACAGCCTCCGTGCGGGCCTGCAAAGCCTCCCGATCCTGCTTCTGCTGCTGGTGCGGCTGTGTGTGCCCCAGCCCGCCCGTAGGGCGGAAACGCATTCCACCCCGGCGTCGCCGGGAGAAGTTTCTGTCACTCATTTTAATAAGCCTTTCTGTAGATGTGGATGTTTTGCAACATGCCGATCGAGATCAACGAAGTGAGCACTGATGACCCGCCGTAACTCAGCAGCGGCAGTGGCACACCCGTCACCGGCATGAGACGAATATTCATCCCAATATTGATAAACACATGGCTGAAAAAGATCATGACGATGCCAACCGCCATGATTTTGCCCAGGCGATCGCGTGCCTGGCCGGCGATTCTGATCCCCGTGAACAGAACCACCCCGTAGAGCGTGATAACCACCACGCTGCCTGCAAATCCTTTCTCCTCGGCAATGACCGAGAAGATGAAATCGTTGTGCGCCACCGCCCTCGGCAAATAGCCCAGGGAGTTTTGCGTCCCCTGCCGCCACCCGGCCCCGGTCAGGCCACCTGACCCCACTGAAATCAGCGCCTGCCGCACGTTGTGCGAATCGTCGAACTGCCGGCGCCTGAGCAACTCCTGCTCCGCCTTGCTGGCTCCCGCCGGAGCTGTGGGCTGAATGCCAAAATAGACAAGCAACCGACGCCGCTGATAATCCTCCAGCTTGACCTGCCAGTTCGGCGGGGCGAATAGAACATCCACCAAAAACAACCCGCCCAGCAGGCCCACTGCAATTCCCAGCCGGATCAAATACCGGCGGGGAGTGCCTGCGACAAACATCATCACCAGGCCTGCCGGAAGCAGGACCAACGCCGATCCCAGATCCGGCTCCTTCATGATCAGGATGAACGGCAGTGCCATGAACCCAAGCGACCGGACAAACGTGCCAAGCTCCCGCAACTCGTCCACCGGACGGCTCAGGTAATGCCCGAGTGCCACGACAAAGGCCAGCTTCGCAAATTCAGACGGCTGGAACTGGAAGAATCTAAGATCGATCCATCTTCGGGCGCCAAACCGCATGGAACCGATGCCCGGAATGAGCACCGCCACCAGCAGCAGAATCATGATCCAATAGATTACAAAAGACCAGCGCGCCCAGATTCGATAATCCACCAGGCAGACCGCGGTGGCGGCGGCAGCGCCCAGAATGTAGTATGCGACCTGCCTGAACCAACTTTGGCTGTACCAGGGGGCGGCGGCAGCCGCCTCGCTGACCATGGTGGCGCTGAAAACAAAGGCCGCCCCTATGACCATCAATCCGGCTAGGGCGGCAATCTGCAACGCCTCAACACGGGATTGGGACTCACTCAAAAGGAAACCCGGGCGCATCATCGAACCACCTCCGCTTTCGCAAGTGCCCCCGAAAGCTCCACTCCCTTTTCCACCTCGAGAAGAGCCTGATAAATCTTTCCTGCAATCGGCGCGCAGGTCCCCCCGCCGGAAGCCCCATTCTCGACCATCACAACGACGGCATACTTTGGCTTCTCAAAGGGGGCAAATGACGCAAACCATGTTGTCTGGCCGGTCTTCACGTTGCGCTCGTCCATGATTTGTGCGGTGCCCGTCTTGCCGCAGATCCGCAAGCCCTGGATGTTGGCGTGATCCCGCACATGGCTGCCCGTGCCATCCGGATCCTCAGTATCGGCCAGCATGGCTTCATACAGGGCGGTGAGGCTCCCCTGCCTGACCCCAAGACGACCCCGAACCACACCGGCGGGGAACTCCACCGGAACCGAGCCTGACAGAGTGTCCACCGGTTCGATCCGGGAAACCAGCCGGGGCCAGTAAACTGTCCCGCCATTCCCCAGAGCGGACATCATGACCGCAACCTGCAACGGGGTGACCAGCACAGGATCCTGTCCAATGGAAAGGTTCGCCGTATTGCCATCAGTCCAATGCCCACGCACACGGCCCGCATCTGGAAAATATCCACCTGTTTCCTGGCGGGTCGGCAGGCCGAATCGCTCCCCGAGGAAAAACTTGTGTCCCAGGGCAATGATCGGCTCAGGCCCGAGCTGGATGCCATGCGATATGAAGTAGGTGTTGCTTGAGAGCTTGAGGGCTTTCTTGAAGTCGTAAACGCCCGGAGGCGCGGTGTCCCGGATGACCCGGCGACCCAGGACAAAATAGCCCCTGCCCCTTTGATTCGGGTTTTCCGGGACGACCATGGTGGCCCTTGGATTCAGCCCCGCTTCGAGCGCGGCCAACCCCACCACGGTTTTGAAAATCGACCCGGGCGCATAATTCTCCTGGGTTGCCCTGTTTTTCTGTGCCTGGGTTTCAATGATCCGCTGCCATTCCCCCCTGGGAAATCCATGGATGAAGTGATTTGGATTTAGGCTCGGGGAGGAGATCAGCGCCAGCACGTCCCCATTTTGAACGTTCATCACGACGGCGGCCCCGCGCGTCAGCGCCCCGTGGGGACCGCTCTGCATCGCCTTCTCAGCCGCCTGCTGCAGCCGCATGTCCACCGTGAGCACGATGTTGGACCCCGGCTCCACGGAACTCCACACCTGCTCCATCTGGCGGTATCCTATATTGTTCACCAGCACCGACTTCGCCCCGGCGGTTCCACGAAGATAACGGTCAAAGCCATACTCGATGCCCAGATCCCCACGGTAATCCGGAAGGCGATAGGAGAAAAACGCCTCCTCACCCTCCGTGGAGCTATCGTCCCGACGCAGAGCCCCGACCAGGTGGGCCGAGGTTCCTGCAAAGGGATAGACACGGGTGGATTGGATTTCAATATCCACTCCGGGAAGGGATGTGGATTGCTCCTGAAAACGGGCGATCTGCACCGGTTCCAGATTCCGCAGCACGGGATACGGCAGGGCCAGCCGGGTGTCGTAGTGGCGTTCAAAATCGGTCCGGTCCAGAGCCAGCGGAATTTGAAGCTGACGTCCGACCTGATAAACCACGTTGCTCGCCACGAGGTAACGGGCCAGCCGACGCATGTCATTTTTCTCCCGAACCCCGAGCGAAAACTGTTTGCGTTCCTCCTTGGAGAGGCTGCGCCCGAGGGCTTTCTCCCGCTGCTCCGCCTGGCCGCGCAGGGTGGCCCGCCCCTCAACCACCAGGGCGTCAGATGCTGCATCGAAAGGTTTCCGGAGTTCCTCCAGATAGAGGCTGACATTGTACGTGGGCCGATTTTCAGCCAGGGCGATGCCATTGCGATCCATGATCCGCCCACGCACCGCCGGAATGCGAACAGTCCGGAAGGACTGGGTCTCGAGGTTCGCCTGATAATCATGCCGGGCGATGACCTGAACCCACCACAGGCCGGATAGCAGGACACACAAACCGCCCAGAACCACCACCGCCAGAAAGCGCAGCTGCGGATCGTCCTTCCTCAACTGATCAACAATCAGCATCCCCCACCCCCCATGCAGCGAAGGGGGTCAGTCCTCACCTTTTTGTGTCGTTTACAAAAAGTGAGGACTGACCCCTGAGTGGACTTGCCTGAATGTTGGAGGGTGATCTTCATCCACGCCCCCTGCGGATTTCCCTGTCGTTTCTGAAGCTGGTTTGCACGACCACACCATGGGTCAGGTGGCGCTCCAGCCATCCGAACAGTTGAAAGGTCAACGGTGACAACACGCCCCCCCCCAAAGCCGTCACCAGCAACTCCCAGACAGTCCCCCACCCCAGCGTGGGACGCGTCCCGAGGTGCAGCAGGATGAGCAGACTGAACACACCAAACACGGCGTTGGAACAAACCCCCAGCACGGCCTGGGCAAAGGTTTGATCCCGGAGAATGAGTTCCCGGTTCAGAAGAATCACAGTTCCCGCCAACAGGAGGGGGGGCAGGCTGGTTCCAAGCGGATTTGCGGAGAGGGAATCAAACAGGAGCCCACCCCAAATCGAAACCAGGCACATGGCGGAAACCCCGCCGGAAAGGGCTGCATAGACTACCAGCGAGGGGAGGAGATCAATTTGCGCGCCAAAGAGCATTCGCCCGAGAGGAAAAGCTGCCTGGACAAAAACCGCCCCAAACGCGGCCAGAAGGAGCAACAATGTGTGGGGAATGCTCATCCTATTTTTCAAGTAGCACCCATACCTCCTCCAGGGAGTTCAAATTGGCCCCAAGACGGACCCGGGCCAGAGTCTGAAAGCCAAAATCGATCTGGTGTGAATCGACAATCTTCCCGACGGGGACATCCTTGGGGAATATCCCTCCCAAACCGCTCGTGACGATGTCCTGGCCCGGCTTCAAAATCGCGTTGCGGGAGAGATACCCCAATTCAACAAACTCCCTCTCAAGCGGGCCGGCGGGACCTATCACCCCCGTGTCCCTGGCCTCGTTTTCGACCCGGGCGGAGACCCGGCAGTTGGGATCTCCAACCAGCAACACCTGGCAACGGGTCAGTCCAACCGAGGCCGTCCGCCCGACAAGGAACCCATCAATGGTGATGACCGGCAGGTTGTTGCTGATGCCCTCCCGCGCACCCAGATCAATCTGAACACTGCGCCACCAGTTGGCAGGCTCCCGGAGAATAACCCTGCCGAGCTTCATCTTCCATCCACGCTGATGCTGCCAGCCCACAATCTGGCGCAACCGGGCATTCTCCCGCTCGATATTTTCAGCCCGAGCCTCCTGCAATTTGAGCTGCTGATTTTCAATGCGGAGAACCTCATTCTGGCGGAGCAGTTCCTTGCGGGTAATGAGCAGATTTCCAACCGAGGAAGGCAGTTGCTGGGCCGTGCTGGTGAGACCGAAGAGGGGTACAAAAATGCTGCCAATGGCAAGCTTCAGCCGCTCCGTCGCTCGCGCGGGCAGATTCAGCACCATCAGTGTCAGCAAAGCAGCCAGGCCGAGGGCTATGTAATGCGGCCGTTTTAACATCCGATTCTCAGACTCATTCACCCGGAATTGCCGGGCCGAAGCGGGCTCTAACACCTGCCTCTGATTCCCCTCTGAACCTTCGCAAAGGAACAGGAGGGTGGTCTGATGATTGGAGGGACCGGGCTACTTGGAACTGGAAGCGACTCGCTTGAGGAATTGGAGTTCCTGCAGGACACGACCGGTTCCCTCAGCGACTGCGCTCAGGGGGTCGTCGGCAATATGGACCGGCAGACCGGTCTCTTCGGCAACCAGCCGGTCAATGCCTCTCACAAGCGCTCCACCTCCCGCCATGACTATCCCCCGATCCACAAGATCGGCGGAAAGCTCAGGGGGGCAGCGCTCCAAGGTGATGCGAACGGACTCCAAAATACTCGACAGCGGCTCTTGCAGGGCTTCGCGGATTTCTTCTGAGCGGATGGTCAGCGTTTTGGGCAGACCGGCGCTAAGATCGCGTCCCTTCACTTCCATGGTTAATTCCTGCTCCAGCGGAAAGGCAGAGCCTATACGTATCTTGATCTCTTCCGCCGTGCGTTCCCCAATCATCAGGTTGTAGGCACGCTTCATGTGCGCAACGATCGTTTCGTCAAATTCGTCCCCGCCAACCCGCAGGCTGCGGCTAAAGACGATGCCGGCCAGGGAGATGATTGCGATTTCGCAAGTCCCACCGCCAATGTCAACGATCATATTACCCGCCGGTTCGTGAACCGGCAGTCCAACCCCTATGGCCGAGGCCATCGGTTGTTCAATGAGGTAAACCTCCCGGGCTCCGGCGTGCGTGGCGGAATCTTTGACCGCCCGCTTCTCAACCTCCGTGATGCCCGAAGGCACCGCCACCACAACGCGTGGGGCTATCAATTTGCGGTGGTGAACTTTTTGGATGAAGTGCCGGAGCATCGCCTCGGTGATCTCAAAATCAGCAATGACACCGTCTTTCATCGGCCGGATGGCCACTATGTTTCCAGGGGTCCGCCCAAGCATGCGTTTGGCTTCCTCGCCTACCGCAAGTACGTTGGTGGTTCCTGCCTGAATGGCCACGACAGAGGGTTCCCGCAGAACAATTCCCCTGTCTCGTACATACACGAGGGAATTTGCGGTCCCCAAGTCTATCCCAATGTCATTGGAAAAGAGGCTTTTAAATTGCGCGAACATGAACTATGCCTGACAGATCGAAGGTTATGGAATGGCCCATCAAGGGTCAAGCACATTAACCATCCAAAAAGTTCCAATTTTACATGGGGGCAGGATCACTGTCCTCAGGACCGGTCTATTCGGAACCAGATCTCAGGAAAGAACATGCCGCAACCGATTGCCCTCGGGACGGCCTGCGCCGACCTGAAAGACCGGCCCCGATCCTGTTCCAAAGTTGGGATTCACGCACAGTCCGCCAGTGGTTCAAAATTAGGTCACCACGACAGCACTTTATCGTTTGACAAGTGGGGTGTCGTGTCCGGATAGTTTGAACAATTTATGAACAATTCAACCAACTCCCAAACTTCCAGACGTGATTTTATCAAGACGACCGGACGACTGGCCGCAGTCTCTGCGTTGGCCGGGATGGCCATTCCACATGTGCACGCAGCAAGTGGCGACACCATTCAGGTGGCCCTCGTCGGTTGCGGTGGTCGTGGTGGCGGTGCCGCGCGCAACGCCCTGAGCACCAGCCACGGCCCCGTGAAACTCGTGGCCATGGCAGACGTGTTCGAAGACCGCCTCCGCGGCGCCCTCGAAGGCATCAAGAACGAGCACGGTGCGAAGGTTGAAGTTCCCGCAGACAGGCAGTTCATCGGCTTCGACGGCTATCAGAAGGCAATGGATTGCCTGAAGCCCGGCGACATCGTGATCCTAACCACCCCCCCGGCATTCCGCTGGGTCCACTTCACCTACGCCATCAAAAAGGGCCTGAACGTGTTCATGGAGAAGCCGGTCACCGTGGACGGCCCGACCAGCAAACGCATGCTCGGCCTTGCGGAAGAGGCTTCCAAGAAGAATCTGAAGGTGGGCGTCGGCCTGATGTCCCGGCACAGCCGCGCGCTGCAGGAACTCCACAAGCGCGTCGAGGACGGGGAAATCGGCGATGTGATCCTTATGCGCGGTTACCGCATGCACGGCCCGGTTGGAACGGCATTCTCGACCAAATGGCCTGGAAACCCGGCCGAAGTGATGTGGCAGATCAAACGCTTCCATAGCTTCCTGTGGGCCAGCGGCGGTTGCTACAGCGACTTTTACATCCACCATATCGACCATCTGTGCTGGATGAAGAATGCCTGGCCCGTAAAGGCACAAGGCATCGGTGGCCGCCACTACCGCACCGATCCCGAAGGTCAGACCTACATCGACCAGAACTTCGACTCCTACTCCGTCGAATACACCTTCCCGGACGGCGGCAAGATGTATATGGACGGACGTTGCGTGAATGGTTGCAACGACATCTACTCCAGCTACGCCCACGGCAGCAAGGGCTTGGCAATCGTTTCCAAATCGAGCGATTGCGGTGGACCTTCCAGCATCTTCAAGGGCCAGAACATGCAGCGATCCAACATGCTCTGGAGTTCCAAGCCGATACCCGGGCAGGACGATCCCTATCTGAACGAGTGGAACGACCTGATGGAGGCGATCCGCGCCGACAAGCCTTACAACGAAGCGAAACGCGGCGTTGAGGCCAGCCTCGTCACCAGCATGGGCCGTATGGCTGCCCATACGGGTCTGGAGATTACCTATGAGGACATCCTCAACGGCGACCATGAGTTTGCCCCCGGCGTTGACAAACTGACCATGGACGGTCCTGCACCGCTCGTCGCCAAGGATGGGAAATACCCCATCCCCACCCCGGGACGGAACAAGCACGAATATTGATTCCAAGAGCCCCAGGCTGAAGGAAGGTTTTGACATCACCGGCACGGTTTCGACCGTGCCGGTTTTTTTGTGAGGGGAGCGAAACCCCAACCGGCCTGTCACCCGGCCTGATATAACTCGTCCCTACCCTTCAAAGATTGTGGACAAACGCCCCCTGCCCTTGCCACATTAGACCCAGCCCGCCCCTCAGAACGGTGTCTGCGGCGTGGGATTGCCCGGAATGAGACCTGAAAACAAATCCATCGTCCCTTCACTGTTGCGGAGAACTTCAACTCCCTTCTCCTGTCTGGCTTTTCTGCTTACCCTGCTCGTGTCTGCGTGTCTGCAGTTACAGGCACAGGACTTAAAGGATTGGCAGAACCCGGAGTTGACCGGCATCAGCAACATGCCGCCCCACGCCTCAACGATCATCTGCCCGGACCTCCGCACCGCCCGTCAGATCCGTTACCAGGCCAACAGCGACCGGATCAAGTCCACCTTCTACCGGTCCCTGAACGGGGATTGGAAATACCACTACGCGACCAATCATGCGGGACGCCTGCCCGGATTCTGGGAGCCCGACTTTGACGATGCCAAGTGGGACAGCATCCCGGTGCCCGCCAATGTCGAACGGCAGGGTTACGGCATCCCGATTTACGTCAATATCAACTATCCCTGGCCCCGGCCATGGTCCCCGCCATTCATCCCGGAAAACGACCCCAATAACACCGTCAACTCCTACCGCAGGACCTTCGATGTCCCAAAGGAATGGCATGGGCGCCGGATCCTGATCACCTTCGATGGTGTGAATTCCTTCTTTTACCTGTGGGTGAATGGCAAAAAGGTTGGGATGGGGAAGGACAGCCGGACCCCTGTTGAATTCGACATCACCCCGCTCGTCAAACCGGGGCTGAACCAATTGGCTGTTGAAAACCTCCGCTGGTGCGATGGGTCCTATCTGGAGGATCAGGATTTCTGGCGGATGAGTGGGATTTTTAGGGATGTTTACCTGTGGTCCACCCCGGAGATGCACCTCCGTGATCTGGAAACCAAAGCCGATCTGGACGAATCCGGCAACGGGGTTCTGCAGGTCAATGCGGTGGTGACAAACTCAAGCGCACTACCCCGGGGGTATCAAGTCGAGGCCAGCCTCATCGGACCTGCCGGCGAGCCGCTGGCCACGCTCAGCAGCAGCGCAACCGTGCCCGGTAAAAGTGAGACGACGGCCGGATTGGTGATCATGATCAAACCGCCCCGATTGTGGTCTGCGGAGTCACCCACCCTCTACAAATGCATGGTTACCCTCAAGGATCAGGGGGGTAAAACGCTCGAAGTCATCCCGGTGAACATCGGTTTCCGCAGCGTCGCCATCAAGGACGGCAACCTGCTGGTCAACGGCCAGAGGGTCATCTTTCGCGGGGTGAACCGCCACGAATTTGACCCGGATCGCGGCCAGGCCATCACCATGGAAGGAATGATCCGGGACATCCTCGTGATGAAGCAGAACAACATCAACGCCGTCCGGACCTGCCACTATCCGAATCAGGCTGTCTGGTATGACCTTTGCGACCAATACGGTCTTTACCTGATCGATGAGGCCAACATTGAAAGCCACGGCATGGGATACGGGGACAAGACAATGGCGGCGGTTGGAAGCTACAGGCAGGCCCATCTTAATCGCACCATGCGCATGGTGGAACGGGACAAGAATCATCCCTCAGTCATTATCTGGTCCCTCGGGAATGAGGCCGGCAACGGACCAAATTTTGAGGCGACCTATGATTGGATCAAGGGCCGGGATCCCTCGCGACCTGTCCAATACGAGGGTGCCGGTCTGAGCCGCAACACCGACATCTTCTGCCCGATGTATCCCTCCCCTGAGGAACTGGCCGATTATTCGGCACACCGCGCCTCGGATCCAAAGGCGGGACGCCAAAGGCCATTGATCATGTGCGAATACTCCCATGCGATGGGCAACAGCAGTGGCGGCATGTGGGCCTACTGGTCGCAAATCTACGAAAAACCCCACCTTCAGGGTGGTTTCATCTGGGACTGGGTCGATCAGGGACTGCATAAGCCGAGTCCCCCGACGTGGACGCTGACCGACTCCAGCAGCCGGAAACTTAAGATTCAAGTGCCGGGAACGCAACTGGTGGAGGGGGTGGTCGCCGGACCGGTGATCCTGCCGAACTCGCGCCATCTCGATCTGACCGGCCCTCTCACGCTCGCTGCAGAAGTGAAGCCCTCCCTGACCAGCGGCCATCGCACCATCATCAGCAAAGGGGACAACCAATGGGCTTTGCAGGTGAACGGCAGGAACCTGGAATTCCATGTCTATGACGGTGGCGGCAACCGCAAATGGGTGACCACAACAGCCACCATCCCTGAGGACTGGGCGGGCCGATGGCACCGGGTTGCGGGTGTTTTTGATGGCACCGAACTCCGGCTGTTCCTTGATGGCAGACAGGTCGGCTCCACATCGTTCAATGGGGTCCCGCCTTCAACCCCCTACCCTGTTGTCGTGGGCGGCAATTCCCAGGAGCCGGACCGCAATTTTCAGGGCTTGATTCGCAGGGCACAGATTTACGGCAGGGCGCTTTCGGCAGCTGAACTGGGTGAATCCATGACACCCCGACAGGAGGGCCTGCTACTCAGCCTACAACTGGATCAGGCAGTGGAAGTGCAGCAAACCACCAAAACCTCCTCCTATGCCTTCGGTGGAGACTTTGGTCCTCCGGGAACTCCAAGCGACCAGAACTTCTGTTGCAACGGGCTGGTGAGTTCGGACCGGAACCCGCACCCCGGGCTGCACGAGGTGAAACACATTTATCAATCCATCCAGACCCGTGCGGTGGATCTGAAGAGCAGGCAGTTTGAGGTCCGCAATCGCTACAATTTCACGACACTGAATTCACTGGTCAAAGCGCACTGGTCATTGACCGCCGATGGCGCAACCATCCAGATGGGTGTTCTCCCTGAATTGGATGCGGCCCCCGGAGCTGCGACCATGGTGTCGGTTCCAGTCAGGGACTTCACACCGATCTCCGGCTGTGAATACCACCTTGAATTCAGCTATCGTTTGAAGGCAGACACCGCATGGGCGAAGAAGGGTCACGAAATTGCCTGGGATCAATTTGCCCTTCCAGACTTCGCACCCATGCCACCCGGCGATGCAGTGGACCGGGTTGGCCCCAGAATCAGCGAAACCTCCTCAAATGCCATCATATATGCAGGGCATTCCGAGTTTCGTCTGGACAAAACTTCCGGGGCGATCACATCCTGGAAATTCCAGAAGGAGGAGTTTCTATCAGAACCCCTCCGGCCCGATTTCTGGCGCGCCCCCACAGACAACGACCGCGGACGGAACATGAGCGGGACGCAGGGTGTCTGGAGATATGCGCACTTCGGGGCTGAGTTGAAAAACTGCACGATCCAAAAGACCGGCTCACAGGTCACGATCGTGACCGAGCACAAACTTCCCCGGGCCGGGGATGCATCCTGGAGCACCCGCTACGAAATCTCGCCGGACGGGGACGTGGATATTCAGGCGACCTTCCGCCCCAACCGGACCAACCTTCCGCCCCTTGTTCGACTTGGGATGCAGACTGTTCTGACGGATGGGTTCAAGAGAATCCGCTGGCTGGGACCGGGGCCTCAGGAAACCTATTCCGACCGCAAGGATGCGCGCGTGGGTCTTTATGAGGGGGGCATTCGCGAACAGTTTTGTAATGACTATGTCGAACCGGGTGAGAGCGGGAACAAGACCTATGTGCGCTGGGCTGCCCTGACAACCTCCAAAGGAAATGGACTGCTCATCACCGGCAGGAACCGGCTGAACGTGAATGCACTAAACCATACCACGGAGGACTTGCAGAGCGCCGAACATCCTTTCCAACTCCCTCGGCGCGATGAAGTGGTTCTGAATATCGACCTCGCCCAGCAGGGAGTGGGCGGGGATGACAGCTGGGGACGCTGGCCCCACAAGGAGTTCCTGCTTCCCTGCCGGGAATATTCCCACAGTTTCCACCTTCGCCCCTTTACCCGGGGCGAGGATCCTGCTCAACTCGGTCGCAAACGCCCCCAAACGGGCCCGGTCCAAACTCCACACTTGGATTAATCATACGGTCATAAAGCCATGAAAACACCTCCTGACTCAACCAACCTGAACCGCAGACAATTCCTGAAAACCTCCACTACCGCGCTGGCAGCCGCAAGCCTCGGGGGAGCCCTCGTCCGACCCGGCTATGCTGCTGAGGATAACACCATCAAGGTTGCCCTGGTGGGCTGTGGCGGGCGCGGATCAGGTGCCATAGCACAAGCCCTCTCCACAAAGGGGCCGACAAAGCTCTGGGCCGTCGCGGATGTGTTCGAACACCGCATGAGTGCGTGTGTCGCGAATGTTCAGAAGGGCCATGAAAACCAGATGGCACTGCCCAAGGAGCGCCAGTTCATCGGGATGGATGCCTACAAACACGCCATCGACTCTTTGGACAAGGGAGACGTTGTCATCCTCGCCACACCACCCGCCTTCAGGCCCATCCACTTCGAGTATGCGGTGCAAAAAGGGGTCAACGTCTTCATGGAAAAGTCGTTCGCTGTGGACGCACCGGGGATCCGCCGGGTGCTGAAGGCTGGCGAGGAGGCACAAAAGAAGAACCTGAAGGTGTCCGGCGGCTTGATGAGCAGGCACTATGTCCCTCTGGAGGAGACCATCAAGCAAATCCATGATGGCGTCATCGGCGATGTCATCGCCTCCTACGCATACCGCATGCATGGTCCGGTTGGGGTGAATCCCAAAAGCCCCGGAATGAGCGAACTGGCCTACCAGATATCCAACTACAGCTGTTTCACCTGGCTCAATGGCAGTTTTCTGGTGGACTGGCTGATTCATAACATTGACGTCTGCTGCTGGGCTAAGAACGGATGGCCCGTCTCCGCGCAGGGCATGGGTGGGCGGCAAACCCGTCAGGATGCGGACCAACTTTTCGACCATTACGCTGCGGAATACACCTTCGAGGATGGCACACGCATGGTGGCCCAGGGACGACACATCGCCAACTGCCACGACTTTTTCGGCGACATCATTCACGGCACCAAGGGATCGGCCATTCTCGGAGAGGGCCAGTCCAAGCCGCGCCTCTTCAAGGGTCACAAGCAAACCTCCGACAGGCTGCTCTGGAGTTATCAGGGACCTGAGTGCGACCACTACCAACGGGAGCACGATCTGCTATTCGCCGCCATCCGCGCCGACAAACCGCTGAACGAGACTGAGCGCTGCGCAAAATCCTGTTTCACCGCGATCATGGGCCGGATGGCTTGTGAATCAGGCCGCATGCTGACCTGGGATGAAGCCATCGCCACCGACTGTGAGCTGGCCCCCGGGCTGGACAAACTGCGCTGGGACGAAGCAGCGCCGGTGATGCCGGGGCCACAGGGTAAATACCCTGTCGCCATGCCAGGCCAAAGTCGGCCCTGCTGATGAAGCACCTGCTCATCTGGCTTGCTGCATGTCTGTCGCAACTCGCCCTCACCGGGGGCGAGTTGCCTGAACAACTGCTCCCGAGGGATTGCGTCGCGGTGCTGGCCGCCCCAGACGTGCCACGGCTCCAGGCGGGTCTGGAAAAATTGCCCTGGTGGCGGGCCTGGATGGATCCATCGATGGCATCAGTCCGGACCAATTTCCAGCATGAGTTGGATGCGTCTGCCGGGCGTCCATCAGGCGGGTCATTCTCCGCAACATGGAAGCAGATTGTCCAATACCCCACCGGTCCGGCAGCGCTGGCTCTGATTCAAAACGGATGGCTCTCGAACACCGCCACCCCTCCGGCCCTCCTGTTCCTTTGTGATGTGGGATGGAACCGCAACCCGATCTCCACCAATTTGCAAGCCTACTTCCGGCGCCAGGCCCAGGCCGGAATCAAGGTTCGTCCCCTGAAGATCCATGACCACGACTTCACGGCCATCAACCTCCCCGTGCAGGCCCTGCCGGAGCCGGTCAGAAGATTTTTGAACGTCACTCCCAGGCTGGAGGTGGTCCCCGATGGAACAAACGCCCCGCCCACCAACAGCATCATTGAGATGGAATGGTTTGTGGGCCAGTCGGATTCCATGTTCCTTGCCGGCACTGATGTTGGCACCCTCGACAACGCCTTGGGAAGACTCACGAACGCCCCAACCCCCTTTCTGGCCGAGAACCCCCTGTTTCAAACCGCCCAGGCCCCGTCCCTGAGCAACGCCCTCGCCTATCTTTGGATTGATCCCCACATTTTTTGGGACCTTCTACCCCCGGCAGTAGGGGCAACAAATGCCCCGCCGAACAGTGCGGATACCAATCCGCCACCAGGGATACTGTCCGTTCTAAAGGGTGCTGGCGTTGAGGGAATCCAGCAGGCACGGCTGACGCTTGAGGATCGTCCCCGGGGGCTCATGCTCCAATCCTGGCTCGGTCTGCCCGCAGCCTCCCGTCAGGGCATTTTCAAAATCCTACCGGGGGAATCTCTTGAATTGGATCCCCCCCCATTCATCCCGGCTGAAGCTCAGGCTTTTCGCAGATGGCGTCTCGACGGTTCAAAGGCATGGATTGACCTGGAAAAATGGATTGGGGAGGCTTCGCCGCAGACCCTCAGCGTCGTCAATTTCCTGATTCAATCCGTAAACGATGTTGAGAAAGCATCGGCTCCCGGATTCGATGTTCGCAGGCAACTGATGGGGAACCTCGGCAATGACGTTCTCACATACACCAAGGCCGCCGCCGCTGCGAGCAACGCCCCGGCTCCGGCCAGCCTCCTGATCCTTGGAGTGACCAATTCCGAACAGGTCGCCGCTTCTGCAAAACCGGTCCTGCTCCTGCTCAACCCCCAGGCGGGCGTGGCGGAATCCCGCGATTTCCTGAGCAACAGGATAATTACTGTGCCATTTCCAACCGCACCCCTTCCGGGGGTGGAGATAGCCTCGCCTGACAGTCGCCTGCACTTCGTTGCCATGACAGGGTATGTGGCTTTCTCGGAAGATGCCCCCCTTCTGGAGGAATTCATCCGCAACATGCCAACCGAGGGCAAGGCACTGAAAGACACCCCGGGGCTCAACGAGGCCAAAGCAGCGGTGACCCCACCTGGATCGACCATGTTTGCGTGGGAGAACGACCGGGAGACCCTGCGCGAAAGCTACGCAGCATGGAAGCTCGGAACCGATTCCCTCCCCACAGGCAATCTGACGGGTGCGTTTCTGGGCCTGATCGGCATGTCACTCCCGGAGGATACCGCCAGAAAATGGCTCGACCCGGCCCTGGCACCGCCCTTTGAGCAGGTTGAGCGCCATTTCCACATCTCCGTCAGCGGGGCCGGGGCGGATGCCCATGGCTTCTGGCACCGCATCTTCCTGCCGACTCCACCCCCCGCCTCCACAGTGCATCCTCCTGACAAATAGTTGCATCCTGTGGCAGCAAACCTATATTGAGGCGGTCGCGCGGGTTCGGGTCGCGACACTCTTTATGCTCGTTCACATTTTGAAATCTAAGATTCACCGTGCCGCCGTCACCGCAGCCAATGTTGCGTATGAGGGCAGCATGAGCATTGATCTCGACCTGATGGAAAAGGTCGGACTTCTTCCCTACGAGAAAATCCTCTGCAGCAACATGGCAAATGCTGCCAGGTTCGAGACCTATGCGATTCCCGGAAAGCGTGGCACAAATGAAATCGTGCTCAACGGGGCAGCCGCACACCTCGGGAAACCGGGAGACCGGCTCACGATCATGAGCTTCACCGAACTTGAAGTTGCAGAGGCCGGGAATTGGGCTCCCAGGGTCATCGTTCTGGGAGAGGGCAACCAGATCATCAACGAGCGGGGCATCTGAGGGATAGTCCAGCTTCCGGGGGCGGCATACGCCACCCCTCTCCCCGGCTGATTTGCGACCCGTTTTCACGGCTTTTGACTTGCCTTGACGCACGGCAGGTTGTCCCTTGTGTCAATGCAATCTGCCACGTCCTTCAGCCCGCCGAGCCGTCAACCCAGTCGCGACCAGTGGCTGGTTCTCACAGCGGCGTTCCTTGGCTGGATGTTCGATGGAGTGGAACAGGGTATCTTCCCGCTTGTGGCCCGCCCCGCACTGCAGGACCTGCTCGGGGTTGAGGCGGACCGCCTGATTGGAACCTGGATGGGCTGGATCACCGCCTGGTTCCTGCTGGGTGCGGCGGCTGGAGGTTTCATCTTCGGCTGGCTCGGCGACCGGATCGGGAGGGTTCGATCGATGATGTTGAGCATCCTGGCCTATTCCCTCTTCACTGGCTGCATCTACTTTGCAACCGCCCCATGGCACCTTGCCTTGTTCCGGTTTCTCTCCGCGATTGGCATGGGTGGCGAATGGTCGCTCGGTGTGGCACTCGTGATGGAATGTTGGCCCGAGGGGAAGCGACCGCTGCTGGCGGGTGCGATTGGTGCCGCAGCCAATCTGGGATTCGGTTTGGTCGGAGCCCTGGGGACGGTATTCAGCGTCACCCGCGATTCCTGGCGCTGGGTGATGCTCGCCGGTGCGGCCCCGGCGGTTCTCTGTCTGTTCATCGCATTTTACGTTCCGGAATCGGAACGCTGGAAATCCTCGATCAAGGGAGTAGTGGTCACACCCTTGCGAGAGATCTTCTCAGCCAGGCTCTGGAAAAATACCGCCATCGGGATCGTCGTGGCTTCGATCGTGCTGATCGGCACGTGGGGTTCGGTCCAGTGGCTTCCCTCCTGGGCTGATCAACTGACCGGCGGGAAAGTTGCCAACGCCAAGGGGGTCACACAAATGCTGTCTGCGGTCGGTGCCATTATCGGATGCTTCATCGGCCCATGGATCGGCGGGAAGATGGGGCGCCGGACGGCCTATTTCATCCTCTGCCTGGTCTCACTTCTCAGTTCCGCATTTCTCTTCCGCAGGGTGGATGCCTACGGCCCCCTGTTCCTGGGGATGGTGGTTCTTGTGGGCGGGTCAACCGCCGCCTTTTTCGGCTGGCTGCCCCTCTACCTTCCTGAGCTGTTTCCCACCCGGGCACGGGCCACAGGCCAGGGGATCTGCTATAATACAGGGCGGATTTTTGCCGCCATCGGGGCGGTCCAGATGGGGTTGCTGATGCGGCACTACGAGGGCAGTTATGCCCGCGCGGGTGCCTCCATCACCCTCATCTACGCGATCGGAATGCTGATCATCTGGCTCGCCCCCGAAACGAAGGGCAAACCCCTGCCCGAGTAACGACCATGCCCCCGCGGATTCAGGCAATCACCGCCCTGCGCCTCTGGTTCCTCCCGGTCAAAACCCGGGTTCCCCTCAAGTTCGGCTCCGAAGTGCTCACCTCCGTCATCTGTGCGCGGGTCTGGCTCCGGATCCGGGGCTCGGATGGAGAGGAGGCAGAAGGCTGGGGGGAGACACCGTTGAGCGTCCAATGGGTCTGGCCCGGCGCGAGCCCGTTCAACTGGCGTCAGGACTGCCTCACACGGTTCTGCGTGGAACTGGCCGGGAACTTGATGGCGATCGAGCCCGCTGCACACCCACTGGTGCTGGGCCACGATTTCATGGAGCAACGGTTGCCGGAAATCCTGCAGTCCTTCAACCGGGGCAATCCCCCGGCAGAACCTGCAGAACCCATGCCATGGCTCGCTGCCCTGCTCTGCCTCTCGCCATTTGACATCGCTCTTCACGACGCCTACGGCCATCTCACAGGACGGCCTGTTTATGAAACCTACGGACCGGACCTGTTGGAACGGGACCTTGCAGGATTTCTCGAACCAGCCAACCAATTCGCCAGCCGGTATCCATCGGACTTTTTCATACCTGCCCCGCCAACTTCATTGCCGGTCTGGCATCTGGTGGGTGGCCTTGACCCGCTGACGGCCGATGACTTCAGCGGAAACGAACCGCAGGATGGCGAACCTCTGCTGCTCGCGGATTGGATTCGTCGTGACGGACTAAAATGCCTGAAAATCAAACTGCGAGGCAACGATGCCGACCGGGATTATCAGCGTCTCGTCTCGGTGGCCCGCATCGGATCGGACCACGGGGTGGAGCATCTCTCCGCCGATTTCAACTGCACCGTGCTCGATCCTGAATACGTGAACCAGATTCTCGATCACCTTGCGCAGGATGAACCAACCATCTTCAGGAGTATTCTCTATGTCGAGCAGCCCTTTCCCTACGACCTCGAACGGCACGGGATCGATGTTCATTCTGTGAGCGCCCGGAAGCCGCTGTTTCTCGATGAGAGCGCCCACGATTGGAGAATGGTCCGTCTGGGCATGGGGCTTGGCTGGACCGGCGTGGCTCTCAAGACCTGCAAGACTCAAACCGGAGCCATCCTGACTGCCTGCTGGGCAAAAATGGCAGGGCTTCAACTCATGGTGCAGGACTTGACCAACCCGATGCTCGCCCAGATTCCCCACCTTCAACTCGCAGCACATCTGGGAACAATCATGGGAGTGGAAAGCAACGCGATGCAGTTCTACCCGGATGCCTCAGCACCGGAATCCAGAGTGCATCCCGGCCTCTACAGCCGACGTCATGGCCGCCTCGATCTGTCTTCGATTTCCGGTGCTGGATTCGGCTACAGAGTGGACCAGATCAATCGAGTGCTTCCATCCCCTGTGCTGTCCATGGGGATGAGCTGAAGAGGCACCGGAATCACCGGGGGATTACCGCTCAGACCGTCTCGACCGGATCTTCAACGGGCGGTGTTGCCCCCGCACCATCAGCCTGCAGTTGGACCACCACGGGTCTAAGTAATCGTCCCTGGAATGTGTAGCCGGGGGCGAGGGTTCCTGCAATCGCACGCCCGGCGGAGGCGGAGGCATCCCCTTCCACCAGCTGGTGCCGCTTCGGATCAAAAACCTCCCCCGGCGCAGCAGCGAAGACCCCAAGCCCCACCCGGCGGGACGCATCGTGGCATGCCCCCTGGAAACTGGTCAAATTCTCGATCAGTGCCGGCTGTCCCGAGCGGACCCCGCTCTGGTGAAGCGCGAAGACATGATCCTGAACATGAACGAGCACTTGAAGCCAATCGCCCTCGACCCGACGCAATTTCTCCACCTCCAGCCGCAGATTCGTCTTTTCCACATCGTTCGTGCTCTTCATGAAATCCGAGAACGCCCGTGCCTCCGCCGTCATCCGGTTCGATATCTCTGTGGATTGTTTCACTATCCTCTCGGATGCCTCCTGGACCGACTGCCACCGCGAGGTTGCCCCGGTGATCTGCGCGGCGATCGTCTCCACCTTGTCAATCTGCCCCACCACCCCCTCCAACTCACCCACCTCCGCCAACTTTGTGGAGGACTCGTATTCCTTCAGGAACGGCAGCACGCTGACATACCCCCCAAGACCCACAGCCGCCACGATCACGATCGACCGCCATAAATCCAGCGTTTCGGGACCGCGCGACACAACGAAATAGGCGCAGACCAGCAAAAGGAGGTCGGCAGCAAAAAAAGGCCACTTGGCCAGCTTGGGATTCTCACCATGACTCATGATCCAAGAGTAAAAGCAACCGGTCCCCACATCAAGAACGGGCTTCACAATGAAATCGTGGAGCATCAGGCCAACCAAGGACTTGGCCTAGACACATTGTGTGTGTTGACCTGATATGCCCCCCCTCATATGCTCCAACTCCAGTTGTATTGGTGGTCGCAGGGGTGAGTCCCTGATCTGTTTTCGATTTGTATGATGCGTCCTTTCTCGAACCTGCTCCCTTCCGGGCCAGCGCAACGGCTTGTCACGCGGATCACCCTGGTCCTTGCCCTGGCGGGGACCGCCCAATCTCACGCTTTAGGCCTTCCTTCAGGGTCGGATCTGGCCGACCGCATTGATCCGGATCACCCGGACATGCGAACCATCCTCTCTCCTGACTGGAGTGAACCCAACAACGCTCCCGTTCATTACTTTCGATCGCCACCCGCCCCGAGATCCTTCGCAAATACGGCCTCCTCGGCCCAGCAGCAGCGCGGCGTCCTCTCCGGAAAGGTCGTTTACATGAACAGTGGCCACGGCTGGATCTACGACCCCACTTATTGGCGTTTGCAACGGGGTATCGGAAACCTGATGAACGAGGACTACGGCAATCTGGACCAGCTCAATTTCTTTGCCGCCTACTGCTTCAACGCGGGTGCCACAATTGTCTCGATGCGCCCGCTGGGGCACCAGACCAACGAGGCAATCATCGATAACGATGATCCGGCAGTGACCTGGTCCGGCGGATGGAGTGACAGCACCTCGACCATTTTCTGGGGGACGGCGGGCGACGTCCCCTACCGGTTTGCAAATCTGGATGCCACGGAGACCGCCACCGCATCCTACACACCCACCCTTCCATCAGCCGGGTTTTACCCGGTTTACTGCTGGACACGCCACGGGCTGGATCGCGGGGACCAACTTTACCGCATACGCCACACCGGCGGTGAATCCCAGGTGCGCATTCCCCATTATCGGGTCGGCAACGGCTGGGTTTAC
The DNA here is from genome assembly GCA_903913865.1 of uncultured Verrucomicrobia subdivision 3 bacterium. Classification (GTDB taxonomy): domain Bacteria; phylum Verrucomicrobiota; class Verrucomicrobiia; order Limisphaerales; family UBA8199; genus UBA693. Next base: position 5,964 of record CAIWMU010000200.1, on the reverse strand, counting down.
ATGGGCGAATACTACTTCAACGCCGGATCCAATTCGTTGAATGGTTCCGTCGTGATCAGCAACCTGCGCGGCAGCACCAATGGCACTGTGGTGGTCGCGGATGCAATCCGGTTCGGCAACGGCATGGGCACCGTAGATCGCGGAGGGGGGATCTCCCGCTACCCCCGGGAGGATGAGAGCATGCGCTACTGGGTGCAGGCAAACCTCGGTCAGGGCCAGTCCTCCGCCCTTTATGACGGTTCCGGCACGGACGAAAGCGACAGTTGGTCCGCCCCGCCGAAAATGTCGGCGGAAATGAACCGTGAAGATTCGGGCGATATCTTCGACCGCATCCACATCGGCTTCCACTCCAACGCCGGGGGCGGGCGCGGGACAATGGCACTGATCACGAGCGATCCAACGCCCGCGCAGGCCGACCTCGCAAATATCGCTGGCGGAGAGGTGAATGACGATCTGGTGGCCCTCGGTTCGCCTCCGCTGGAAGCGACCTGGAACAACCGGGCCACCCACACCTACACAGGCGGCTATTCTGAAATCGACGGCAGCTACTTCAATTATGAGATGGCGGCAACCATCATCGAGGTGGCGTTTCATGATGATGCCACCGATGCCGCCATCATGCGGGATCCCAAGGCCAGGGCGGCTGTCGGGAAAGCCGCCATGCACTCGATCGTGAAGTTCATGAACCAGTTCGACACCAACCACCCTCCCGGTCTCCAGTTCCTTCCTGAAGCCCCCACCAATCTCCGGGCTGTGGCGGGAGCTGCCGGGCAAATTTCCCTGGCCTGGAGTGCGCCTGTGGCGCTTGGCGGGAGCCAGAACCCGACGAACTACACCGTCTACCGCTCGACCAACGGTTACGGGTTTGGGAACCCTCTCAATGCCGGGCCGGCAACCAGCATCACCCTGTCGAACATTCCTTCCGGTGTGGACTACTACTTCAGGGTGAGCGCTTCCAACGGTGGCGGTGAAAGCATGCCCTCCGAAGTGGCGGGCTGCCGGACCAGCCTCACACCGGGAACAACGCGCGTCCTGGTGGTCAACGGATTTGACCGCTATGACCGAACCACAAACCTGAGGCAAAACGTCACCGCCCAAAGCTGGGGTCCTCCCGCAAACAGTGGCACGATTGAGCGGGTTTTCCCGCGTTGGATTAATTCCTTCGACTACGTCGTTTCCCACGGCAAAGCCCTTGCCGCCTGCGGGGCAACGTTCGATTCCTGCCAGAATGAGGCCATCACGGGCGCACAGATTGCCCTGGGCAATTATCCGGTTGTCATTTGGGCCTGCGGCAACGAATCAACAAACAGCGAAACCTTCAGTTCAGCCGAACAATCACGCATATCGGCCTACCTTTCATCAGGAGGCGCGCTCTTTGTTTCGGGTGCCGATGTGGCGCTTGATTTGGATGGTCCCACAGGCCCAACGGCCGCAGATCGCATATTCCTCCACACCCAACTCCACGCCGCTTTCACAAACGATAATTCCGGCAGCTATGCCGCCAACCCGACGGCAGGCGGACTGCTCGCAGGCCGATCCGGTGCCAGCCTGGACGATGGCACAAAGGGGATTTATTGGCTCCAATCCCCGGACCAACTCGGCCCTTTCGGAGCGGGAGCCTCCACAGCAATGACTTACGCAACCGGTGCTGGTGCCGCAGTTCAGTATGACGGCTCCGTCGGTGGCGGTCGAACCCTGCTTCTCGGATTCCCCTTCGAGTCCATCACCAGCGCAACCCGCCGCGCCGAATACATGGCCAGTGCCCTGAACTTTCTAAACACGGTCGTGGCCACAAATATCCCGGCCGGCGTGACATCCCCGCCGCAGAGCCAGCGAGTGGTGCAGGGGTCGAATCTCGTCCTGAACGTAACCGCCTCCGGCTCACCCCCCTTGAGTTACCAGTGGCGGTTCAACGACTCACCCCTCGCCGGAGCCACAACTCCCACGCTCGCAATCAACAGTGCCACTCCCTCAAACTCCGGCTATTACGATGTGATCGTGACGAACCGTTTCGGAGCGGCAACAAGTTCCGTGGCACTTGTGGAAACCATGCTTCCCCCGCTGAGGCGGCTGTTTTTCGATGATTTTGATGCCAACACCAGCGGGAATTGGGCCATTAACCGGTCCTCCACGGATTCCCGGGCCACGTTTAACTACAACTACGCCCCTTACGGCATTCCTTCAGCCCCGAACTCCGTCAGCAATACGACGCGGGGATTGAAACTTGAGGCAAACGTCTCTCTGGGAGTCCCGGCAGCAATCAGTCTCTCCCCCATAGGCCAAACTGCTACAGGCGATTTCCGGCTCCGCTTCGACCTCTGGATGAACCAGAACGGACCATTCCCCGCCGGTGGGGTCGGTTCTTCACAACATGCAACCGCCGGAATCGGCACGGCGGGAAATAGAGTCCTATGGACAGCCGCAGGTTCCACGGCGGACGGTTTCTGGTTCGCGGCCGATGGGGAGGGCCAGGCATCCGACACCTCCACCACCAGTTTGAATGACTTCGGCGCATTCAGCGGAACAACCTACCACACGGCGGCCTCCGGCATTTATTCGGCAGGCACGGGCAGCGATTCCCGTGGAAATAACAACGCTTACTACGCGGCGACCTTCCCTGCGGGTCAGACCGCCCCGTCCTTGCAGCAGAGCGCCTACGCTCAACAATCAGGCGGATTGGCGGTCGGCAGCATCGGCTTTGCCTGGCGCGATGTCATTATCTCCAAAACAGGTGGCACTGTTGAGTGGTTCATCGACGGCCTCAGGATGGCAACCATCACCGGGGCAACGACGACCGCAGACAACATTTCGATAGGACTGTGGGACTACTTCGCGTCGCTCTCCGACAACACAAACCTGAGCTTTTGCATCTTTGACAATGTGAGGGTGGAACGGTTCGTCACCAATATTCCTCCCTATATCACCAGGCAACCATCAGGTCTGAGCCGCCCCAGGGCTTCGAGCGCAACATTCACGGCCAATGCGGGAGGCACTCCTGCCCCGGCCTACCAGTGGCGGCTTCATGGGACCAATATCCCCGGGGCCACAGCCACATCCATCACCCGTGGCAACCTGCAGGCCGCAGATGCTGGACCCTACTCCGTAATCGTCACGAATAGTGCGGGCTCCACGACAAGCGGGTCGGCACTGCTCACCGTCACACCATCCATTCCTCCTTTGTTCAACCTCATCACTCCTCTCCCTGATGGAGGGGTGACCCTCAAGATATCCAGCGATCCGGGGTTTATGATTCAGCTTCAATGCTCTACGAACCTTGTGGAATGGATGCCCATTGCGGAGATGATCAACACCAGCGGAACGATTGTTCTCACGAATGCCAGTCCCTCAAGCCCCGCACCCCGGTTCTTCAGGGCCAAATATCCCTGATGAAACCCATAAATCCGACAAGCCTCCGGGGGACAATCCCCAGCCGGGATGTTGAGACTACTCCAGCCGGCTGGGCTGAATATCGGATCCTGTGACCCGGCCATCGATCGCTGATACCTGAACCTCCCCCACCTTCGCATCCCGGGTGGTGTTGCTCACCTTGTTGGCCCAGAGAGTCACGGTCCACACCGGTTCCCCCTTCCCCCGCCCGGTTCGTCTCAACTCGAGCTGTGTGGAAGTGATTTTGATGCTTTCCAGCAACGGTTGCTTGATGGCGGTTTTCAGGGCCGTATCGGAATCCACCTTCAACTCCTCCAGCACCATTGCCGGACCGCTCCCCAGCACATGATCCAGCGGCCGCAACGGGTTCTTGACGCTCATCATTTTTCCCGCCCCAAATTTCACGTCGCAGGAACGTTGGTTGGCAATGGAGTCAAAATAGGTGACCACCCATATGCTGGGCGTGATCGTGCCGATGGACTTCTCTGAGGCGATCCGCGAAACCTTGTCGCGGGACTGCTCCCCCACATAGCGGTTCCCCAATTTCACCAGATCAAAGGCCGAGTTGCCCGCAAAGGCGGAACCACCCAGCAGCACCGCCCCTGCCAGCACCGCCATTCTCACGTTAAAAGCAAATGTTCTCATGGTGGAAATATAACAGGTGTCATTCCCCACGCCAGTCCACTTTGTCAGTTGTAAAGCACCGGCTTTTCCTTCCAGTTTTTCTCCCGATCGAACCCATAATCCGAGACCCGGGGACGTCGCTCCCGTAGCCGGATGGATTCAAGGCCCAGATAGAAGCCCTCGGACTTTGAATTCTTGCCAACACACTCCAACCGCAACTTGTGAGGTCCCGGCTCTGGCCAGAAATCAAGCAGATGGCTCTCCGTGCCCTGAATCTTCTCACTATAAAAATCCAGAACATCCCCCAGCTTGATCCCGTCCAGATAGGCCTGGTATCGGCCGAAATCATAGGATTCTGTGGCATTCAGCAGAAGGCGCAACGGCTCCCTGTTCGTGACTGTGAACGGGATTTCGACCCAGGCCCCCTCCATACGGGCAGGCTTGTAGAGCAGCTGCGGGCCTGGATACAGGGCAAGTTGCTGGCTCGCCACATCCCCTTCCCCATGATAACCGGCACCGGAGTAGTCCCTGGCAAAAATGGTGGTTCTTTCAAGCGAAGGCAACTGACGGTCCGTCGCTGCTGGCGCGCGTGCGGCGAAAGTGGGCTCGCCTGTTTGATACCAGAATGCCACGCTCGAATAATCATCCTCCCGCTCGTTCCAGCTGGTTGTCTTCCCATTTGGATTCTCATCCGGAGAAATCCAACCAAAGTGCTCAAAAGTGACCTTGATGCCGGTGTTGAAGACGAACGGATCATGGATTTGCCACCTGTAGGCACTGGTGTGCCCTCCCACAATTCCCCATTGGTCAAAATAGGGGACACCAAAGTAGGGTGTGCTGGTCCTCTTCAACCCCCAGGCCGACAAAAAAAAGTCCTCGGTTCCCGTTCCCCAGATGGAAGGTCTGGCCTCGTTGTCGATGTAGATCTTCTCGTCCCCCTCTCCAAACCATCCGGGGCTGCGGGTGCGAACGCTTAGCACAGTCCCCACATAGTGCCCCTTCCCCTGGGTCTCCAAAACCACATAATCTTTACCCCTGACTGTCGGGTATTCCTGCCGGTATTGGGCGTGAAAATAGGGGGTGCCTTTGGACAGTTCCTTCTTCTTGATCCAATCAATATTATAGTAAAGCAGGCTCACCGGCTTGTTCCCCTGGTTCACGATCTCCACCCGGGCCGACTTTGCGAAGGGCATCTGCCAGAAGCAGTTGTAGGAATCGGCATCCTCCACCACAACGGGCTCACTGATCACCTCACTCCGTTTGCCGAAGGCGTTGGCAAAAAAGTCCCCAACCGGCGCCTCCACCCCGGGGATCTTCCTTCCATCCCAGTAAATCCGGAGCAGCATTTCCTGATGATTCGCAGAGCCCTGTCTGGCCCATCCCTGCGGTTCCGGCCCGAGGAAAGTCATCCAAATGTGTGTAATTACCCCGGGTCCCGCAGCATCAAGCAGAACCCGTGTGGCTCCGGGTGCGAGGTTCTGGTTGTCCCAATTGCTGGCTTCCTCCAAATCCCCTTTGGGCCGGGCCGCCGCATCGTAACGCCCATCCGGCCCGGCCCGGTGGGTCGAACTGGACCGCTGACTTCTCCCCTCGTGGGGCTGTGCCAACCCTCTGAGCCCTGCACTGTCCCCAAAAGCGGAACAGGCTGCAAAAAATACCGCTATCGCAGCCACCAAATGCCGTTGAAAGAAGGATCTGTCCATACCCCCATTAAACCGCCCCACCGCATCGTGGGCAATAGCCAAACGCCTCAGACCGGGTGGATGCTCACACTGAACAAACCGGGGACCGGAGGCAGGCAAAAATAATCTGTAGGGCTATGCACTTGACGCTTGTTGTTTTTTCGACAGAATTCGGCTGTGGAAGCATATCCGCAGACGATTATCGAATTCCGCGAGTGGTTTGCGACGGAACAAGCGTGCCGAGACTACATGGCCAAGCAGCGGTGGCCGG
>CAIWMU010000199.1 GCA_903913865.1 uncultured Verrucomicrobia subdivision 3 bacterium | reverse complement strand
TCTATGACAAACTCAAGGTGAACTGGAAGGACCTTCCAAAGACAAAATTGGAAGTCCAAACCACAACGACTTTGTAGTGCCTAAATATTTCGAGGCCTGATCATCAACAACTTAACGAGGGTCGTGCGAAAGTCGGGCTAATGGCCGTTTGCTCCCGAAAACTTATTCGACTGTAAGCCCGACTTGTGGTGTCTTTGGGATTGGCAGCCTCCGCCGGACATTGTCCAAGTCTTGGGCACCGTAGGCAGGACAGTGCTTATTTGAGGAAGCATTTACCCTTTTGAACTCCGCAAAAGCCCTACCCGCCTTCATTTTTTACAGGATCAAAAAGGTCCGCATCCATCAATTCCCGATTTGAATGGAACCCGGACGGATAAGGCCGGAAGAGGATCTGCACCGCAATTCCCATCCCACAGCCCAGGAACGGCCCGGGAAAACTCCGCCAGGATTTGGAATAGTATCGTTAAGCGGAAGCTATGGGCGTGCAGGAGCAGCCCCGCCCTGTCCGCCCGGAGGTTCTGTCACAATTCAGGCCCGTTCCCCGCGCTGCCCTGCCCGATACTGCGTGGGGGACATCCCGACAAATTTGCGAAACACCGTGTTGAACTGGGAGATGGAACCAAAACCGACGGCGAACGTCACCTCGCTAACGCGCACTGAAGCATCGGCCAGAAGTGCCTTCGCCTTCTCAACCCTCGTTCTTGCCACATATTCGGTGAGGGTAAAGCCCGTTGTCTCGCTGAAAATCCTGCAAAAGTGGGACGAACTCAGGTTGACTGCACCGGCCACCTGTTTCAGGCTCAGCGGCTCGGTGATGTGGGCTTGAATGTATTCCTTGGCCCGGATCACACACTGGGGATCATCCGACTGTGACAGCAGGCGAAACCGGTCGGCGTTCTCACCCAGATGCTGCGCAAACAAGCGTAGAAGTTCCATGCTGGCAAGGAACTGCTCCTCCGGAACGAGACGCCCCGCAAAAAACGCCTCCTTGATGGCCGTCAAATCCTGTGTGACTCCCAGCCGTCCCAACTCCTCCACCACACAGTCGAAATCCTGCTGGGTCGGCTTTTTCTGAAAGACCTGACCGCCAACCCAGGTGGCAGTATGTTTCCCCCCTGTAACGACCGGTGCTGCCACCAGATGCAATCCCGCCATGCAGCAGCTGCTTTGGGGGGTTAAATTCTCGGCAGCCCTTCTTTGAAGATCGGCTTCAACCTTCACACAGTTGGCGGCAACCGCTGGATTTTTCGCGACAAGGGCGCAAAAGGAGTTTTCGTGATCCCCCAAAGACAACCTGCTCATGGGTATCCCGGGAAGGACAAGCCTCAGGGCTATTCCGGTTGCCTTCCGGAATGCCTCCTGGTATTCCTTCACAAGAGGAACCCTGCTCAACTCCTCAAACGTCATTGCCTCTGCCATCCCAATTTCCCTCCCCTGCCCCAAAAAGAACGAGAGACCAACCTGCACCCGGAACAGGCTGTCCTACCGATCAGGCCGCCGTCGGCAACGCTCATCCAGCGTTTCATGTTTTTTTCCAACTGGTTTGTTGATATGGTTCTGAATACGAAGGGTAGCCCCGCGCCCTGCACCACGCAAGCACCCTGAACCTTATTAAACAGGAACCCCACAACTTTCTCAAGCCCCTTCTCCCATGGAATCTGCCCCCGACGCAACCTCTTCTCCGCCCACGACAGACGCCCCCCCAACACATCAGCACGATCGAATCTGCCATAAACTGTTGCACAGGAACAGTTCATGACTCCTGATCGGAGGGTGGCGGGTGGCCACATGCTCCCGTTCTACCGGGGTGAAGTCAATTTACATGAACAATCTTCGCGGGGGGGAACCCGTTGAACCAGGTTGCCGATGCGCTGCTATAGGCGCCAATGTTCTCCGAGTAAACCAAATCATCGATCTCCAGATCCGGCAAGTCCTCCGAGAGCGATATCTTGTCCAGAGCATCGCAGGTCTGCCCAAAGACGGAACTTATCTCGGTTTTACCACGCTTGAACGCCTTCAAATGATATTGGCAATGGTCGAAAATGATCCCGCTGAAGGTGTGGTAAACGCTATCATCCACATAATAGCAGGTCTTCCCATCGCGAACGGCCTTGCCAATGACCCTTGCTATCGCCGTTGCGGCAGTGGCGACGAGAAACCGACCCGGCTCGGCGATGATCTGTATGTCGGGCGGGAACAGCCGGTCAATCTCGGCGTTGATGTTCTTCGCCAGGGCACTGAACGGCTTGACGTGCCGATCGTAAGGAGCCGGGAATCCACCCCCGATATCGAGGATTTTCAGCGCGTGCCCCCGCGATTTTGACTCTTTCATCACCGCCGAAGCCATTTCGAGAGCCTGCACGAAATTCTGGAAGTTCGTACACTGGCTCCCAACGTGGAAACTGATACCTTCAGCAACCAACCCCATCCCAAAAGCGGCCTGAATCAGGTCCACGGCCTCACCGGGATCGCACCCGAACTTCGAGGAAAGCTCGACCATGGAACCTGTGTTCGGGACCCGAATGCGAACCACAACCCCGGCATTGGGGGCAAACTGCTTGATCTTCTGCAACTCCCTCAGATTGTCGAAGGTGACGAGGGGCTTGTATTGATCAAGGGCAAGGAGGGTCTCCTTTGGCTTGGTGGGGTTGGCGTAAATGATTTTGTCCCAGATGAAATCCTGCTGCACCTTCGCCGGGAGCTGCCTGATATTCTCATAAACAAGCATGAACTCCGGCAGCGAGGCGACATCGAAGCTGGCCCCGGCATCATAGAGGGTCTTCACGATCGCCGGTTCCGCGTTCGCCTTCACGGCATAATACGCCTGCACCTTCGGCAGGTGCTTTTTGAAATCCGCGTAATTCCTCCGAATCTCGTCGTGATCGATGATAACGACCGGAGTTCCATGCTCGCGGGCCACGGCCTGAAGTTGTTTATTGGTCATTCGCTAGTCTGTTATGCCCGTGCGTTTAAGCTCTTTCAAGCCCGGGCACAAGCAAAATACAAAATTCCAGTCATTCATCCGATCAAGGAGGCCCTGCGGAGCAGTCGCGGCAGATCGCAATCAGCTCCTCCACACGCGCATCGGGTGTGCCAGCCTCGATGTCGGCAACCACCAGATCGCAGGGTCCGTATTCCCGCCCAACCCGCCTGCAATCAGCCCGAATCTCATCAATCTCCTTGTTCGCAAGATCCATCGGGGTATACATGAGCGCCCTCCGGGCCTGCGGAAACAGGCCCCGTGCCCGGACAAGATCCGAATCCAGCCCCATATCGATGTATCCCACGCCGGGAATTTTGCTGTACGGGACGAGGTATGGGCTGGCATTCCATGCACAGTTGTGAATCCCCAGGCACCCGTAAACGGCAGCGAGCTTCTCATCAAAAGGCCATAGAAGAGCCCCATAGGTTCTCGGCGAGATCATGTTCACAAGGCAGTTGCTCACGGTCACAAATGAGTGCTCCACCCCTTTCAATCTCTGCCGTTCATGCAATCGGCGCATGCCTTGGATCATCGTTTCGCAGATGCAGGAGAACAAATGTTCGCACTTCCCGGGTTCCTCGATCAGATCGAGGAACAACTGCTCGCCCCTCAATCGATGTGCATTGTTCAGGATTCCCTGCCAGTTGATGAATCCCTCAACCCGCCCTTCAGCAGCCTCAATCCATTCCAACTGGGCCATCAACTTCTCGAAATGTGGATTCTTATCGAGATTTGGCGGCTCCAACCGGGCCAGTTGTTCATCAGTGAGGTATTCGTGGGCGCAGTTGGGCCAATTGTTGGGCGCATAGACGATGGGAACGCCGTAAATAGCCGCCACCGTGCAGGCCCCATAAGTCCCCGTCAAAAGATCCAGTGGCCCATCCTCCCCGCCGGAAGACCCCATTCCAGTGCCGGGAAAATGCTCCTTCAAGACCCGCCTCATCCCCACCATTCCCTCCCGCCGAAGGGCTGGATCTGAATGGAACGGCTCACCGAAATCAATGGTGGTGTGTTGACGATACCAGGCGGGCGTGAAACCCATCTCAGGCCTCAAAAACGGCTCGTCCCCACGTGCTTCACGCCGCGTGGCCGGCGCTCCGGGGGCGATGTAGCTGATCAGTTGTGAATTGTAGCTCATGGTCTGGGCATTGGGGGCGATGGTGAACCCCAAGGCTGATACCTGCCCCAAGGATAACCACACCCCGGAGACCGATCAACAGGCAACCCATGCTCCATCAAAACTCTGCACCTAAGCGCGCCACCCCGGTTTGGTCGATCTTAATCTTCCCAAAGACTTGACCCGAATTGAAATTCAATCATTGATATGTCCCATGCGAATCACCTTGTTAATTCTGGCTCTGGGCATCTCCCTGGCAACGGGTGCCGGGAAGGTATCGATCACACCCGAGTTAATGACCTCCTGGAGCATCGTCTGCGATCCTGCCGCCACCGACTCCGAGCATTATGCGGCGGCCGAATTCCAACGGATCTTCAGGGAAATGACCGGCACAACTCTGCCAGTTTCAGATAAGGCTGCCCCAAACCAGGGTGCAGTGTTCATCGGACCGGATGCTGTGACTCACTCCCCTGCCCCGGCAGCAGCTCAAGCCTCGGGGGAGGAATGGCTCCGCATCACCGTCCAACCCGGGTTCATCAATCTCGACGGTGGAAGGCCAAGGGGAACCCTCTACGGGGTGTATGAGTTTTTCGAGGAGCGTTGTGGCGTGCGCTATCTGACCTTCGACCATACCTACTATCCACCGAAAGCTGCCACGCGGCAGATTCCCGTCGGAACACAGGAGTTCAACCCAACATTCGCATTCCGCTGGTCCTATTACGGCGAGAGCAGCCGCTACCCGGAATTCGCCGCCCGCCTCCACGTCAATACGGTCAGTGATGACCCGAAACTCGGCGGCCGCACCGGCTTCCGCCTGGTCAGTCACAATGTCGCCTACCTAGTCCCTCCTTCCAAATATGGGACCGAGCACCCTGAATACTATGCCCTTGTGGCGGGACAGAGAAAGATCCACGACCGGGGTGGCGGCCCCCAGCTCTGTATGAGCAACCCAGATTTGGTTGGCGTTGTGACCGGTGCCGTCCTGGAGGAGATCAAGAAGAACCCAACCGCCCGGAACATCAACATCGCCCAGATGGACAACGAGGAATTCTGCACCTGCCCGACTTGTGCGGCGATCGACAGCCGCGAGGAGTCCCATGCGGGCTCCACCCTCGCCTTTGTCAACGCTGTGGCCGCCGAAGTCGAAAAAACTCATCCGGACGTCCTCATCAGCACCTACGCCTACCTCTACACCCGAAAACCACCCAAGACCCTCAAGCCCCGATCCAATGTGATGATCCAGCTGTGCAGCATCGAATGCTGTGATTTTCATTCCATCGATGATTCATCCTGCCCGTTGAACCGATCCTTCTGCGCGGACATGGCGGACTGGAAGAAAATCGCAAAGAACATCTTCATCTGGCACTACAACACGAACTTCAAAGGCTACCTCCTGCCTTTTCCCAACCTGCGCAGCATCGGCAAAAGTGTCGCCTACTTCGCAAATAATAATGGTCAGGGTGTGTTCATGCAGGCGGCAGGGAACGGATTTTCCACGGAACTCAGCGATCTGAGAAACTACGTCATGTCACGCTGCCTCTGGAAGCCCGGGCGGGATAGTTGGAAGGAGACTGAGGATTTCTGCAAATGGCACTATGCCGAGGCCTCCGGGCCAATCCTCAAATATCTGGCCTACTACCACGACCTTGTCGACAAGGCCAGGTTCCATCCCGCCTGTTTCTCCACAGAATCCTCCCTCTGCATCACTCCGGAATCCTCCCGCCGCATCATGGGCTATTTCACAGAGGCGTTGGCTCTCGCCAAATCGGAGGCTGTTCGAGCCCGGGTTGAGAAAGCCTCCCTTTGCGCACTCCGGGCCGCCCTCAGCACTTCAAGTATGCGCCTTGCCTACCGGGACGGAACCTGCCTGCCTGACCTCACCGGTTTCGATTCCAGCCTGCTCGACAACTATGCCACTCTCTCCAAACGCTTTGGTGCAGTCATGGACGACGAGATGATCACCACCGAAAAATACATCTCCGGAATGCGCCGGCTGCACAATGGATTGAAAGCCATTCGCCTCGAAAACGAATTCTGGCGCGTGGTGGTCCTGCCCGAGAGCAACGGCAAGGTGGTGGAAATGACCTACAAACCAACAGGACGCAACGTGCTCCGGGCAACCCGCGGCTTCAACCGCTTGCGGTATGAAGCGTGGATGCAGCAGGGGGACGGCCCTGCCGGAGATGTCATCCTGCCGTTCGAATCCCAGGTGGATCTGCACAATGCCCGACTGACTCTCACGACCAGGGATGGATCACAATTCCAGCGCAGCGTATCCCTGATCGGCGATGCCGTTCGATTCGAGACATCCCTGACGGCTGGGGTGCCCCGGGTATTCGATATTCTGGAACATCCGGAATTCGACACCGGCACAGCCTCCACTTCACCGGAAATCGTCGGGATCTACGCCAGGACACCGGCCTATGCACAGATCAACCAGACCTGGAAGGATCCGATCCTTACGGATGAACAACGCGCCGCCATCCGGGATAGTGTGGCCGGGGGCGCCTTTGCCTTTTTCAATCTCAAGGAACGGTTCGGAGTCGAAGAGCGATTTGACCCAACCCAGTTCAGGAGTTTGAGCATCTTCTGGGAAGGCTCGCGGCAGCAGATCAACCTGCAACTGTCATCCAAAGTGGTGCCGCTCTCCAAAGGCCAGGAGGCTTCCTACGTCTATGAGGTGCGATACCTCAGCAAGCCACCCACAGTCCGATCCGGCACAAAAGCCCGGTTGCATTGATAATGCGTCAACCCAATCCCCAGGGCTTGACCACAAAGCCCCAACCTGATCCTTTTATTACATGAGTCGAATCCGTCAATTAGCTTCACTTTTGCAAAAGGCCACCCCTCTGGCGATCCTCCTGTGCGCTTGCGCCCAGTTCTCAACCTTCCAGCTCACGGCTGGGGAACTGCGCATTGAGCGCCTTTTCGGGGCGGAAATCAAAACCGGTCCCTACAAACATCCTGCCCGGATTGAGGAACTGCGGAATGGTGATCTTTTCGTCGTCTATTACGGTGGCGAGGGGGAATACGCAACCGACACAGGCGTGTTCGCCTCTCGTCTGAAAAGCGGCAGCCACAAGTGGTCACACCCGGTGCGGATCGCCCACGATCCCTTTCGCTCGCTCGGCAACGGAGTTCCCTGGCAGGCCCCCGATGGACTGCTCTGGCTGTTCTACGTTGTTCGCTACGGCGAGACATGGTCCACATCGCGGGTTCAGGCCAAGGTCTCCCGGGACAATGCGAACACCTGGTCTGATGCGTTTCCCCTCGTCAGCACCCAGGGAATGATGGTTTGCAACAAGCCGATCGTTCTCCTCAACGGCGATTACCTGCTCCCACTCTATTTTGAGGGCGGAAACAACCCCGACTTTACCGGCGCGGATAGCAGTGGCCTATTCCTTCGCTACGATTCCAAAAAGAAAACCTGGCAGGAAACCGGACACATCCGCTCCGCCACCGGCAACATCCAACCGGTGGCTGTGGAAACGTCAGAAAACAACCTGATCGCCTTCTGCCGACGCGGCGGAAATTACGAGCCAACCACCAACGGCTGGCTCGTCCGCGCCGAATCAAAGGATGGAGGATGGACCTGGAGCGAGGGCGTCAATTCCAGTTTCAAGAATCCGAATGCCGCCGTCGATTTCATCAAACTCGCCAGCGGCAATCTGCTACTTCTGTTCAACGATAGCATGAATGACCGAACACCGCTCACAGTGACCCTGTCCAACGATCAGGGACGGTCATGGGCCTGGAAGCGAAACCTGACGGAGGGTCCCTACGATTACGGTTATCCCATGGCACTCCAAACGCGCGACGGAAAAATCCACATGATCTTCACCTCCCACGAGCGCACCATCGTCAACCACGCCGTTCTGGACGAGTTGTGGATCAAGGAGGGGGGAACCGTTCAGAGCTGGCTGCCTAAAAAGTGACCCGCTGGGGTGGCATCGCCAGATCGGCGTGCCAAATGTCACTCACACCTATTCCGCTCATTTGAAGCGGAACAGCCAGCGCCCTTTTGTGTTGAATGCCCTTCCGGAATGGCGGAGAGTGCATTGTTGATCACTGGCAAAAAGCTTTGGATTGCAGTCGCCACACTGGTGGTGGCCACACTATTGGGCGCATTCCTCATGCCGGCATCGACCGGGGGGAAAATCTATCAGGGCAAGCCGTTGAAGGACTGGTGCCTCCTCATGTTCTCAAACGATCCCCGGCAGCGGGCTGAGGCCACCAATTTTTTCGGGATGCAGGGAGTCCGGATATTACCAGAGTTGGTGGTCATGCTGGAGCCCGGGGATCCCTATTACCGGAATGTGGCCTGGCATCATACGGACTGGCTCCCGCAACCAATCCGCGTGATCCTGTTACGCCGGATACGCTACCCCGCGAGCGACGAAATCCGGATGGGAGCCACCCGGGCTCTTGGAATGCTCGGCCCGGCGGCATCAATGGCGGCCCCTGCACTGGGCAAAATTCTGGAGGCGGGCAAGCCGCCCTCAATCTGGGAAAGTGCTGGTGCGCTGGCCCGGCTCGGGGCGTCCGGAGTTCCTGCGCTGACGAATGCCCTCCAACACAGGGATGCCACTGTCCGGCAGGCGGCAGCCTCCGGTTTAGAGCAAATGGGCCCCTCCGGCAGCAACGCCGTGCCCGCTCTGGTGGCACGTCTGGGCGACCTCAACGATCCCGTGCGTGAGGCGGTAATCCGGGCCCTGGCATCCATGTCGCCAGCCTCGACCCACTCACTGCTGGAGCAAGTCGAGCATGGCCAGATCCGGGCACGGATCGACGCAGCGAGGGCACTGGGCATGGCCCGGGTATCCAGACGCCTCGCAGAGCAACCGCTGCTCCACATGGCAGAAGATCCGGACGCCGAAGTCCGGAGCCAGGCCTTGGAGGCACTCGGGGATGTGCTCGCAATCGACCCCCCGGCTGTCGCACGGCTGATCGAAGGGCTCGGGGATGATGACCGCAGGGTGCGGGCCTCCGCAGCCAAATCCCTCGGCCAACTCCAGGGCAAGGCTGCCGTTGCCGTGCCTGCTCTGCAGCGCCAACTCCAGGACAAAAGTGATGCTTCACGCGAGGCCGCCGCCAAAGCCCTTGGGCAGATCGGCAAAAGCAGCACCACAGCAATCCCCGACCTGGAGCGGCTGCTCCAGGATCGTTCTCCATCCGTCAGGCAGGCAGCGACAAATGCCCTCCTGATCCTTCGGGAACTTTGAGCAAATTCGGGTCATGGGCTCTCTGTTTGCGTCGTTTATGAGCAGACACGGAGTTCGCATCCAACGGGAATTCAAATGCACACTCGAAAACCGTCGATTTCACCGCCCCGGTGCCCTTTGATTTGACTCAACCCGGGCAAGCGTTGCAGGTGTCCGAAAATTCTGGTGCGTCTCCAGAAAATTTGATAATTTCATACCACTATGTGGCTCTGGTTGTTCCTGCTTGCAGGCATTATGACGATCTCATCCCCTGCAGAAGTGTTGGTCGGCAGGGACAGTTCATGGCACTACTTCAAGGGTATATCGGAAGCATCCTCCCCGGATCCATCATCGTGGAGGACCATGGACTTTTCGGATGGGACCTGGGCATTGGGCACGGCAGCTTTTTTTTATGAGCGCGACCCCGCCAGCGGCACAGCCTACACGGGAAACACCAGCCTCCCTGACATGTATGGAGGCTACAGTTGCCTGTTCCTTCGGTCCCAGTTCGTCATATCAAACCCCGACGACATAGGGACGCTCCAGATTGCAGGCCTTAGTGATGATGGATTCATCGCATGGATCAACGGAGTGGAGGTGGGGCGTTTCAATATGCCGGCAGGTAACATCCCATTCGATGGCACAGCCTCGGGTGCACTTGCGGAACCAATACCGTGGTGGACAAACACCATCCCCAATCCAGGCAGCCTTCTTGTTCCAGGCACCAACATTCTCGCCCTGCAAGCCTTCAACTCCAGCGTGATCGGCAGTTCAGACTTCGTCATCAACCCGGCCCTATATTACACACCCAACACAAACCGGCCTTTTGTAACCTACACCTACCCCGTATCAAACACCATCGTAAGGCCTTTCAGCACCCTTGAAGTGGGGTTTAACACCCCTGTGTCCGGTGTGGACGCGTCCGATCTGCGGCTCAATGGCCAACCTGCGACATCCGTGACGGTTCTCAGCCCGTCCCAGTTTACCTTCGGCTTCCCGGCAACCTCAACCGGCGTGGTCCAAATCACCTGGGCTCCCACCCACGGCATTCGTGATGTCACAGCCCGGTCAAACAGCTTCTCCGGTCAAGGTTGGACATACACCTGCAGTTCCAACGCTCCCATGCCTCTGGTTATGATATCCGAGTTCATGGCATCCAACAGCGGTTCTCTGCCGGGATCTGTCATTGACAACCTTGGGTCTACGCCGGATTGGATCGAAATTTACAATGGCCACACAACACCTGTCAGCCTGACCGGGTGGGCGCTCACAGATGACGCAACAAAACTGGGCAAATGGAAATTCCCCACCACCCAACTTCCAGCAAAGAGCTATCTGGTGATTTATGCCTCCGGCCGGGATACAAATTCCGCCGGGCAACTTCACACCAACTTCAAGCTTGGCTCGGGGAGCGGATTTCTGGGGTTGGTGGATGCCGGCGGCGTTGTGGTATCCGCATTCTCCCCAACCTATCCCGGACAGTTCACAGATGTGTCCTATGGACGCGACAGGCTGGATCCCTCCCTCACCGGGTATTTCACAAACAGCACCCCCGGAGCAGCCAACAGCACCCGGGGCACCGGCTTCGGCCCGGAAGTGCAGTTTTCACTGGCGGGCGGCGTGTTCACCAACGATATCTGGTTGACCCTCACCACAAGTGACAGCAGCGACATTCGCTACGTCATCGTCACATCCAATGTTCCATCGGGAAGCCTCGCCATCACAAACATTCCTTTGGCGACATCCCCCCTTTATACCACTCCTCTGCTCCTCAACAACACGGCACAAGTGCGGGCACGTGCCTTCCCAAAATCCTCAAGTCAGTGGCCCGGCCCGCCCCGGACGGAGAACTATGTGCGCATCACCACAACTGCAGCAGCGTTCGCCTCGGACCTGCCCATCTTTCTACTCCACAATCTTGCAGGAGGATCCGTTCCACAGGAAACCAGTCAGTCCGCAATCTTCATGGTATTTGAGCCGGTGAATGGCTGGGCATCCTTCACCAACCCTCCAACATTGGTTTCACGCGCGGGATTCAACATCCGCGGAAGCAGCACGGCGGGGCTGCCTCAGGCCAGCTTCGCCCTTGAACTGTGGGATGAATACAACGATGACCATCAACAGGAACTCCTTGGTATGCCCTCCGAATCTGACTGGGTCCTCTTTGCCGAGGATGGATTCGACACATCCTTCCTCCACAACCCGTTGATGCACCAACTCTCGCGTAATATCGGACGCTATTCATCCCGCACACGGTTTGCTGAGCTGTTTCTCAACACAGGAGGGGGAACCCTCTCATTCATCCCCTCCTACGGAGGCAATTACAACGGGCTCTACACGATCGAGGAAAAGGTGAAGCGCGGGCCAAACCGGGTGGATATCGCCAAACTCGAGCCCTGGCATACCAATGCCACTGATGTCACAGGGGGATACCTCTTAAAAAACGACCGTGCAGACAGTAACGAGCGCACCTTTTACGATGCCGCCATGCAGGGGGGCATCGTCTATGTGGACCCTCCCGGGCTGGAGATGGAGACTGCCCAACGGACACTTCAGGCACAATATATCCAGGGTTATTTTGCATCGTTCGGAACGGCTCTCTGGGGGCCCAACTACACAAACCCCGTCTCCGGCTACGCACCCTACATCGATCAACCTGCCTGGATCGACCACCATATCCTGAACGTTTTTTCCTACAACGTGGATGGCATCCGCCTTAGCGCCTACTTCTTCAAGGACCGGGGTGGCAGAATCGCCATGGGGCCCCTGTGGGATTTCGACCGCAGCCTCGGAACCTCGTACAGTGGAGACACCCGATGCTTCAATCCCAGAGTCTGGCGGGTCCAGGCTGGTGGGGACCAGGGAACTGACTTTTTTGGCAACCCCGCGCTGCTAGGCGTCCGCTGGTGGAGCAGGCTGTTCACAGCTCCCGATTTCTGGCAGGCGTGGATTGATCGCTGGACCGAACTCCGGCGGGGACCCTTCTCGACGAACACGGTGTTCACAACGATCGATGCCCTCTCCTCGCAGTTGCGTTTGGGACAGGCGCGGGAAAAAGCACGCTGGTCCTACACATCACCCCGCTCTGGCATCACCTCCGCAAACGGTTATACCTGGAACTTCTCCGGAACCTATCAGGGAGAAATCAACTTCCTAAAACAGTGGATCAGCGACCGAGTGAACTTCATCGACACGAACTTCCTGAAGGCCCCAAACATCAGCGCCACAAACGGACCGTTGCCGACAGGCTCAACGGTGACTCTTTCCACACCAAGCCCGCTTGCGGGAACCATTACCTATTACACGTTGAACGGATTGGATCCCCGCCTGCCCGGAGGAAGTCTCGCCCCCTATGCCCTCTCCAACTCAGGCACGACCAGCCTTACCATCACCCAAAATGTTCGGCTCTTCGCCCGCAATTTCAACCCGGCACACCGGAACCTGACGGGGGGAGCCGTCGGGGGCAATCCACCGATTTCAAGCTCATGGTCCGGGGCTACCACAGCCACCCTGATCACCACCAAACCCAGTCTGATCGTCACCGAGATCATGTATCATCCACCCGCCGGTGGATCCTACGCCGACGAGGACTACGAGTTCATCGAAATGAGGAATGCAGGCCCGGCATCAATCCCGCTCACCGGGTTGCACTTCACCAACGGAATCGACTACACATTCTCAAGCACCAACACCATCACACAACTTGCTCCAGGCCAGTATATGCTTCTTGTCCGGAACCGTGCGGCATTCCTCAGCCGTTATCCCGGAGTCACCAATATCATCGGGGAATACTCCCGCAACCTCGCCAATTCGGGCGAACACATCTACCTCGAGGGCTCGCTGAAGGAGCCCATTCTGGATTTTTCCTTCGATGGCGGACTCATACCCACTGCGGATGGCCCGGGCTTCTCCCTTGTTCTCCGGGACGAAGGCTCTCCTGGGCAGGACCTCTCCAGTTCCTCCTCCTGGCGTGCCAGCACACGCCTGCAAGGGTCCCCCGGCGGACCTGATCCTCTGGCCATAAGCATTCCCGGAGTGCTTATAAACGAGATTCTACCCCATACCGACCTCCCCCAGGTGGATAGCGTGGAACTCTTCAACCCCGGTCCGGGGGTTGCTGATATCGGTGGATGGTTTCTATCGGACAATCCGGGACAGCCCAGGAAATACAAGATTCCATCAGGCAGGCAGATCAGCCCGGGCGGCTTCATGGTATTCACCACCGCTGACTTTGGTTCGGGCGCCACGGGCAGCTTCGCCCTGAGTTCCCTCGGAGACCAGGCTTATCTCTTCTCGGGCGATGGCACCAATATCACCGGATACAGACACGGGTTCGACTACGGGCCCCAATTCAATGGGGTAACCTTGACCAGGCACGTCAGTTCGGATGGTCTTGAACATTTTGTCACTCCTCGTGCAAATACGCTCGGTGCGACGAACGCCAGCCCCAGAGTTGGCCCAATAGTCTTCAGCGAAATCATGTACGCACCGCGCCCGTTGGGATCGAACGCCAACACCCTTGAGGAATATGTCGAGATCAGCAACCTCTCGGGAGATACGGTGCCACTCTATGATCCGTTGCATACAACCAACACCTGGAAAATTCAAGGGGGCATCTCCTTCACCTTCCCGCCAGAGACGGAATTGGCTCCGTTTTCGAGAATGCTTCTGGTGAGCTTCGATCCAACCTTCGATCCGGTAGCTCGCAACTGGTTTCTGTCCCGTTATTCCTTGGCCCAGAAGACCGTGCTTTTCGGGCCATTCTCAGGGAAACTCTCCAACCAATCCGATACTCTGCGCTTGCTCGCACCCGACAAACCGGAATTGGCAGATTCTCCGGTTCCGGGATTCGTCCCCTATGTGTCTATTGAGGAGGTCCACTATTCGAGCCTGAGACCATGGCCGGAAAGCGCCGTCGAATCGGGCTTGAGCATCGGCCGTATGAGCCCATGGAGCTACGCGGACGATCCATCAAATTGGGTGGCGGGCCAACCTAGCCCAACCGCGATGAATCAGGGTGCCGTGATCCCCGATTTTGATCAGGATGGACTCCCGGACGAGTGGGAAAAGGCAAACGGGCTCGACATGACGGACCCGACCGGCACCCAGGGATCCGCCGCAGATCCAGATGGGGATGGCTATAGCAACCTGCAGGAATACATCGCTGGAACCAATCCGCTGAGCGCGGGCGATTACCCGCATTTTAATTCAGCCAGAATCGTCGGAACCCAGTTTTTGCTCACCTTCGACAGCCGTGTGGGACGCACCTACTCGATAGAAAGAAAAAATCTTACAAATTCAGGAGCCAGTCCGTGGACGAACATCGTGATAAACATCGCTGGGGATGGGACCGCAAAAACAATAACAGACGCCATCGATGCAGGCCTCGCAAGATGCTACCGGCTGAAGACCTCTGTTGCACCTTGAACGGTTTCCCGGCAGATCTGCAGGCTTTCAAGCTCTTGAACCGGGAAGGGTGGGGTCGTGGTGTTTTCAAAATCCGCCACGCCCACTTACGGACCATCTGCCGGCCTCTGCCACCGAATTCGGTACAATTTTCTACCCTTTGTTACGTGTGAGACTAGTGAATACCATCGAAACCCGATAGCCGATGTGCTTTGAGCGGGTACAGGAAACAACCACTCCATTGCAATGAACGCGGTCGGTTCCTCGGTTCCCCTCCAGATCCATCGACATCTCTGTCCAGGGAGAAAAACGGGTGATGCTTCGAAATTCGATCCCTCCTGGCCTTAGCACCACAGCGTTCATGGAGACAGTCAACTGGATCTGCGCTGCTTTGGACACCGGCGTATTGGCCGCCGGAAAATGCGGGTGGTGGGGTCGTTTCGCGCTCATATAACCAATGAACGCTAGCACAAGAACGGCGACCGTCAATTCACCACTCGATGACAGCCGCACCCCAAGTCAGTCCTGCACCGAAGACAACCAGCAGAACAAGGTCCCCACGCTGGATCCTGCCGCACGTCGTGGCCTGATCAAGAGCGATGGCAACCGATGCGGCCGATGTGTTGCCAAAACTCTCCAAATTCACAAAACACTGTTCAGGTGTCGCTCCGAGCCGATCGGCAACGGCATCAATGATCCGGCGATTTGCCTGATGGGGGATGATGCACTTGATGCGGGTGATATCGATCTCACACCGCCGCAACGCTTCATTGGCTGCGGTGCACATCGCCTGGACGGCGTTCTTGAAGGTTTCCTTCCCCTCCATGCGCAGGTAGTGCAACCTTGATGCCACTGATTGCTGCGTGGCCGGGCATTTGCTCCCACCGCCAGGCATGAACAACAAGTCGGATTTGGATCCATCAGCACCCATCACGACCGTGAGCAGCCCGTGCGAGCTGGGTCGATTCTGCAGGATGGCTGCACCCGCCCCGTCCCCAAAAAGAACACAGGTGTTGCGGTCCTCCCAATCCACTATCGACGAAAGCTTCTCCGCGCCAATCACCAGCACCGTGTCATAGGTGCGGGACATGATAAACTGCTGGCCGATCTCCAACGCGTAGATAAAACCCGAACATGCCGCCTCAACATCAAACGCCGCAGCACGGACGGCTCCAATCTTCCTCTGCACCAGGCAAGCCGTGGAGGGGAAAGGCATGTCCGGAGTGATGGTTGCGACGATAATCAGATCAATCTGGTCGGGGGTGACCCCGGCCTGCTTCATGGCCTTGACCGCGGCCTTGGCTCCCAGATCAGAGGTAAACTCGTCAGCAGCGGCGATGTGCCGCTCCTTGATCCCGGTTCGGGAGGTGATCCACTCATCCGTCGTGCTGACCATTTTTTCCAACTCAGCATTGGTAAGAATCCTTTCCGGAACGTGTGAGCCGACTCCGGTGATGGAGCAGGTTCGGCCGAGAAAGTCGTGGCGGGCTCTGGGATTGCGAAAAGAGGGCTTGAGTGTCTGGGTCATGCTGGGTTGGTGGACAAATTCACTGCGGAGGCGGCATCCAATCGACGATTGGCATCGGCGATCTCGGAGATCATGATCTCGTTAACGCGATGGTTGACGTTCTTGGCGATCACACCGATGGCACTGGTTATGGCTTTTTCACGGGCGGAACCGTGGGCCTTCATGATGGCCCCGTTAAAACCAAGGAGCGGCGCACCGCCGTATACATCAGGATCCATCCGGTTACGAATGGTTCGAAAGGCTCCCTGTGAAAGCTTTGCCCCGATTTTTCGGATTACGGTGGATGTCAGTTCTCTCTTCAAATACCTGAACATCGACATGGCCAGACTCTCGCAAGTCTTGAGAACAATGTTGCCGACAAATCCATCGCAGATGACAACATCCACCTCATTATGAAACAGGTCGTGCCCCTCGATATTGCCGATAAAATTCAGGTTCAAGAGCTTGCAGAGCCTCAGGACCTCCAGCGTAAGAGCTGTTCCTTTGGTTTCCTCCCTCCCAATGGATAACACCCCCACCCTTGGCTTGGAGTAGCCTAGAATCTCACGGGAATAAACGCTGCCCATCACAGCGTATTGGGCCAGATTCAAGGGAGTGCAATCGATATTGGCTCCGGAGTCGAGCAGAACAAATTCGTTGTCCGGAGTGGGTATGACAGTGGCAATGCAGCCACGATCAACACCCGGAAGGCGTCCCATCTTAAAGGTGGCGGCAGCAAAAATTCCACCGGTGTTCCCAACGGAAACAACGGCGTCAGCTTTGCCATCCTTCACCAACTCAACAGCCCTGAGGATTGAGCAATCTTTTTTCTTGCGAACCGCAGCGACCGGTTTGTCCTCCATGGTGAGGAACTCGCTCGCGTGAGTTATCTGAAGGCGGGGATCAGACTCCCTGCCTGCCAATGCAGCCTTTATCTCAGGCTCAGGCCCTACAAGATAGATTGTCGAAATCTTGGAATCGTTCTTGAGAGCGTTTATGGCTCCCTGAATGACGACCCCGCAGCCGTGGTCGCCTCCCATGACATCGACTGCGATTCGCATAACACCACTGCCGGGCTTCGCCGGCTCCAGGGGGCCCAAATCAGGCACCCACGGCCACCGTGATCACTTGACGACCCCGATAAAACCCACAAGCGGGACACACCCGATGGGGGACGTAGGGGACATCGCATTGAGGGCATTTGCCCAATTGCGGAAGCTTGAGCACGCTATTGTATGCGCGACGCATACGCTGACGACTCTTTGACGGTTTTCTCTTAGGAACGCCCATAAAATTATTTCAGGTTCTAAAGTTGCAACTTGTTCAATTCCGACCATGGAGACGGGCCTGGCTCGTCCACCTTCTCGGCAGTGGTGTTCACCCCGGCAACAGTTACTTTTGCCAGCCCCTTACACTCGGGGTCACACAACGGATGTTGCGGAAACTCGAGCAGAATATCTTCCCTCACCGCAGGAGTCAAGTCCACCGTATCATTAACCACCGGGACGGCATCATCCCCCTCCAACGGGATGTGAATCGACCAGTCCGTAAGGCTGAGATTACTATCATAGGGCTTCAGACACCTGGAGCACTCACACTTCAGGGGTAGCGTGAATATGCCTCTTACCAGTAGCCCCCCTTCCATGGATTGCACTGTAAAGTCGTATTCCAGCCCTCCGGCCACAACGATTAACTCGTCATGGATATCGATCTCCAACTCTTCAAGAGGCAGGATACCCTCCATCTCGATATCCCCGTCCTCAAGCTCCCGCATGTTGATTATCAGTGCCATAAACTTCCTCCCGGCCGGGATTGCCTGCTTTTGCCAGATAGAAACAGGGCGCCGACCGCATGGTTTGGTTTTCCGTCAGGTGACCTTTATCTTGTATTTGCTCAAAAGGGCGGCCCGAACGTGTGCGGGCACAAAAGCGCTGACATCGCCCCCCAAACTCGCAATCTCCTTCACGATCCTGGAACTTAGAAAGGTGTATGTATCCTTCGGCATCATGAAGATCGTCTCGATTCGCTCGTTCAGTTTCCGGTTCATCAACGCCAGTTGAAACTCAAATTCAAAATCCGACACTGCTCGCAAGCCCCGGATCACGGCCTGTGCGCCACGGCGCTCCACATAATCCACAAGCAACCCGTCAAATGCATCAACCTCAACGGTGGGCAGATGCCGAACCGCCCGACCAACCATCTGCTTCCGCTCGTCACGAGTGAAAAGTGGCTGCTTGGTATCATTTGCCGCCACGGCCACCACGATCCGATCAAAGAGTTTCGTCCCACGCTGGATAACATCCAGGTGACCGTTGGTGACCGGATCAAAACTACCCGGATATATCGCCGTCCGCATGGATTCAATTTAACACGGGACACCCCAAGAGCGAGAAGGAAAGTAATCCACCTGAAACCAGACTTCGGCCGCCGGATGATCCATACTCCCATGGCTTGGGATGCCGGTGGTTTTGAAGTCTGGTGTCCTCAAACGACCGCGTCTGCGGTCGCTGAGTTCGACGACACCTCCATCCACTGAGCTTCATAAACCTTCACGGCCGACCGGATGCCCTTAACATTGACCGCCGGATGCTCCACACAGATTTTTGCCAGTTCAGGTTCAAGCGCCTTCAGGTGGTTGTAGGTGCCCTCGCTTAGGAAAACCCTTCCTCTTCCACTCAGACTCTCAAGACGACTGGCAAGGTTTACTTCCCGCCCGAAAACGGTGTAGTTCCGCGTTTCAGCTTTCGAGCCCATCAAACCGGCAGTTGCCATCCCCGAGTTGATGCCGGTGCCAAGCAACAGGATCGGAAGAAGCGGCAATAACGGCCTCCCGGCAGCGGCCAGTCTCTCGTTCTCCTGCTTACGTTGGTCATTCTCAACCCTGCGGTCACAATTCAACCTGTGAACCGCCCGCTGAGCCTCGATCGCCGCCCGGACGCACTGGACTGCATGCCGGGGATTGGATGTCGGGGCACCCCAGAATGCCATCACGCAATCGCCGATGAACTTGTCGAGCGTGCCATCGTGCCGGATGATCGTATCGGCCACCAACCCCAGATACTCGTTTACGGTTGCCAAAGTTTCCCGTGCCTGATCATCAAACGCTGCCTCCGCTTCTGCACCCTTGAGATTGTTCACCCTCACAAGCTCAGCCACCTGATCCTGCGTGACGTCGGTCAACTCGGTGAAACCCCGGACATCTGCAAAAAGAACCGTCACCTCCCTCCGGGCCCCGCCAAGATTCAGATGCCCGGCACTCAACAGCTCGGACACGATCTTGGGGGAGACCATCTTCGAAAAAATGGACTTCACGCGCCGCTGCTCGGCTTGTTCAAAAATGGCCCTCCACGTCACAAGACAAATATAAGTCATCACCAAAGCCCCCCCTACCGGAAGGACAATCGCCATCCAATAGCCTGCCCACATGAAGACCAGAAGGGATGTCACGAGGTATGCAATTGCCAATCCTGCAACGAGACCAAAGGCAGCCATGGCCCGGAACCGCCAGGTCAACAACGCGGCAGCAATACCCAGGACAATGATCAGGCAAAGGTCCACCAGAACCGATGACCTCCGGATGAAACGGCCTGTGATGATGGAGTTGGCAACATTCCAGTGCTTGCTTACTAGAATAGTCTCAGAATCTAACGGGGTGGATCCTCTGTCTGTGAGATCGTTACCCACGACCGCGCTTGAACCAACGACGGCAAGCCTGCCCTTCCACCGCGATCCTCCTGCGAGATCCACTTCCTTCCAGCGATCCCGATTCTGGCTAAGCAACCCATGAATTCCCTCCTGCATCAGGGAGGGGTGATTGGGTGGCATCCGCCAGTTGATATAAAAATAGCCAGATGAATCGACTGGAATGACACGGGTAACTCCATTGGTTCCGGTCAGAGTGACCCGGCCCTTTTCAAGTTCCACGAAGGCTTTATCCAGATCCAGCCCCAGGTCGAAGGCCGCCATCACCACCCCCATGTGCCAGATCCTCCTTTCAGTAAATGGACGGGCAGTTGCTGCCATCCCTGATGGAATTTTGGATCCCAGAAAGTCAGCAAGACTGAAGTTCCCTTGCGCATCCAATGGCACGGAGATGTCACCGATCAGACGGGAAAGGACCAAACTATTGGTCTCAATCCTCGCTTCTCGAAGGTCTATTCCCAACTCCGGGTCCGCCTGGGCCTTCAACAACACCGGATGCCAGTCCCGATAATTGCGAAACAGTCTTACCCTGCGCAAAACCCCATCAGCATCACGATCTGTGGAGATATCCCCCAAGGCAAATGCGTTGGTTGCAAACAGGGGGGGAGGCACCAATCCCTGACTCATCGCGATCACCACGTTGCTGGACCGACGCAATTCCGAAGCGAAGTAATCGTCGGATTCCATCAACCGGCTGCCAGACAACTGAACAGGAGGCTGATCCGGTCTTAAGTCACCGAAAAGAACGTCGAAGGCCACCATTCTGGCGCCCTGAGCTGCAAGCTCGTTTACCACTCTCGCGTAAACCTGACGGGGCCAATAAAGCCCAAAACTGTAACCCAACGACCGGTTTTGAACCGTTTTGATACTCTCCTCATTAATCCAAACAAACCCTAGATTGGTGGCTAGTGGAGAGGGAAAAACATTCGCCTTCCTGAGGCGCATGTCATAGGTGATTTGCTCCAGCCGCTCGAAAAAGTCGAGGTGTTCAAGTCGCAGAAGGCAAACAAGGAGAAGAACCGTCCCGACGATCAACACGGGAACCCGCCCGAATCCTTTTAGCCACGCCTTCACGACCGTGATAGAAAATAAAAAACCAGGGCAACACGAGGCTGCCCTGGTTTTTTTGAAAGAGTGAAGGACTAGTTCGGGCCCGTGCGCCCGCTGGTCGGAGAAACGAACTGAACCGTTGTATCAGGTGTAACCTGAACTGCGGCTCCACCATCCGTAACGGTCACTTGGGTTCCGTTGGCGGTGGTCTCCATCCGAACAATTTCGGACTGGGGAATGGTGCTGATGATATCCACACCGGGATCAAAACTCTGTCCCGCAGAAATGACCTTGGTTGTAACAGTTCCATCCTTGCCAGTGATGGCAAGAACAACCTGACCATCAAGAACTGTGAGAACGCCAGAGGTGCTGATCTCGAAGGTGGTGCCACGAATGCCAGCAACGCCATTTGGCAGCTTTACCTCATACTTCGAAGCTGCACTCATCTTCTTAACGCTACCAAAGATTTTCCCAGCCTTCAAATCCAGCTGAGTGTCGGTGACCAACTCAGCACCGGTTTGAACTGAGGAAAGCTTGTCAACGCCGAGAAGAGTGTTGGCGTAGAGGCGAATGACATTCTGTTCCGCTGTGGGTTTGTAACCACCACCCTTGCCGGAACCGGCACCAGCTCCACCCGATTTCGGAGCGCCGATGAATGCGGCAGGAACAGGGGCATTTTCAGATTCGGTCAAAACCAGATCCACATAGGAACCGTTCTCAACGCCTGTCTGAATTACAGTGCCAGGTTTGACAGTCATTCCCTGCTTCAGCGGTTCCCATGATCCTCCGCCAATGGCGTAGCGGGCCGACCCCTTGATCTGAACAACTTTCGCAGCACCTTGCGTCTGGGCTTGAGCAACGCTCGCAAGCGTCAGCGCCAATCCGCAAACGACCAAACTCCGTAGGGCTAATCTAATGTTTTTCATATTTACTCCTGTACAAACTTTCGCGGTTCTACGAATGATTCTAGGGAGGGGCTGCATATTGTCAAATGAATACGCGTTTTTTTTGAAGAAACTTGCAGTCATGCTCGTTCGAAATTCTTCCTGCCCAACCATCCTCCAAACTCATGGCCGAACCGGGGAGACCGAGTTGGTTGCCGCCTCCGCAAGGCGCGTTTCACATATCTTTAAATAATTATGGGGCAACGGGTTGCCTTCCCACTCAAGCCGGGTCGAACGTTCAAGCCAGGGACGCGCAGCGGCATATTCCCCCAATTGCACATAGCGAATGCCGATTTGCGCCATCATGAAAGCACCGTTGGGATCCAAGGCTTCCGCACGTCCAAAATAAGCATCCGCTTCTGATCTTCTATCCAGCCAATCCAAACAGAAACCTGCACGCAACTGCTGATACCCATCCCAGGGGTTGAAATTGATGCCAATTTGGAAGAATTCCAAAGCTTGTTTCGCCAACTCCCGATAGTTTCTCCCACCCTCAGAGCTTTGAGTTCTCAGCGCCTCCCCAATGGCATAAGTGGTCTCAAAATTTCGGGGATCGATCTCATATGCCTTCTTAAGTAACCCCACCTGCTCAATAGAATAAAGGGGTGCCAGAGAAGCCTTCTCCAACCAGACCTGCGACCGGGCCATACGAACCCCCTGCCCCCCAAGCCATACCAGGCCAGACACAAGGACCAAAGTGACCAAACATCTCAAACCAACCCCTGCCCGAAACCAGTAACCCTCGGTCGCAAATCGGGTGAAGGAAGTCAGCACTGCCATGAAGGTTACGGCAATGATCGCGTTGGCGGGTATGTGCCAGTTAAAATCAACCCAGGAATGGAGCAACATACTTGCAAGGCCAATGCCTGCCCCCAGAACGAATGAAAACTTTGTACTCCCCTTTTGATCACCCAATTCCGTCGAAGCCCCACGAACATAGGGCCAGGTGCGATACAGAGTGAAACATAAGGTTCCCCAAATGGAGGCCAGAAGGCCAAATCCCACAATTCCCCAGTCCGCAAGGGTGTTCACGTAGTCATTGTGGGCGCGATCGGGTCGCTTCTGCACGTTGATGGGTCTGAAAGCCCGAAACCGGTAGTCAAAATGGGCTGGTCCAGCCCCCCACCAGGGATTCTGCTGCCAGATCTGAAATGCTGGTTTCCAGAGGGACAACCGCATGTTGTCATCCACCCCGCCTTTGGATGTGAAAATCTGCTTCAGCCGAAGTTTGGTGAGAGGACTCGTCTGAACGAAGATTGCGCTGGCCCCACAAACGGCAACGAGAAGCAGTATCACCGGCAATCGATACTGCCGGTAAAACATGAGCGCCCCGCATAGCAGGAGCAGCCCAAAAAACGCAGCAGCCCAGGCCCCGCGTGATAAAGTCACACCGAGTCCTGCAAGGATAACCAACCCTGCGTATCCCACCAGAATCCGTGTAAGTGGCTTGAATCTGGCCAGAAGGGCGGTGGCCAGGGCCAGTGGCAGCAGCAATTCGAGAAATCCCCCCAAATGGTTGGGGTTCATATAGGTGCCGGTCCCGCGCCCCTTGTAGAGTTTGAAGAGATGCCAGACCCGGTCGGATCCGGAGATGAACTGGTAAATCGCAAATCCCGCAATCAACATCCCCAACCCCAGAAGCGTGAAGGTGATGACTTGAACCGACTCGCGCCGATGGAGATTGTTGAGGACGGCAAAAAACAGAAAGGTATAGACCAAAATCCTCGAGAGTTCCTGCCGGGCAACGTATTCAATGTCCGCCGTATAGTAGCGACATATGGCGTAGGCCGCGAACGCCAGAACAGGCCAGCAGACGGGAGGGAAGAGAATTCTTGGGGAGGGGTGCAACCAGATGCGCACGGCCCACAAACCCATCACCCCAAGGGTCAAACCCTGAATGACGAGAAACGGGACAACTCCAACCCCACCCAGGGCCAGAGGGCCAACCACCAGAACCCCCAGCATCAAGCCAAGAATCCCCCGCTCGCAAAGGCTGTCCCAGTCCCGGCGATTCAAAGCATCCCCCCCAGGGAATCCACCATTGGGGGATGCCCCACTCTCAGCACAGTGTCCACTTGATCAGGATGGGAGATACTCCCGGGGATCAGTGATCTTTCCAGCCAATGCACTGGCTGCGACGGTGGCCGGAGATGCCAGAAACACTTGAGAATCTTTGTGCCCCATGCGACCCGGAAAGTTCCGGTTCGTGGCGCTGATGCACTTCAGAGGAGCATTCATCCGGCCGAAAGTGTCCACAGGACCACCCAGGCAGGCGGAACATCCCGCATTTTCCGTCATCTGAACCCCCGCATCCAGGAGAATCTGCCAGACTGTCTTATCCCCCCATCGGGCGGTCTGGAGATCGTGTGCGATCTCAGGTGTGGCAGGAACCCCGAAGGTGTCGATTACGACCCGCTTCCCATTCAGCAACCGGGCAAACTCGAGAAAATCGCTGGTCTTTCCGCCAGTGCAGGAACCCATGTAAGCGCGATCCAGTTTTATGTTCCCCAACTCCCTGGCCAGCTTGCGCTGACCGGGGTCCGGATGACATGCCACCGTCGGCTCAAGCAGGGAGAGATCAATCGTTTTTTCGTAAACGAAGGTCTCGTCTTGATCCCTCTCAACTGGCTGATAATCGGCCCGGGTCCCATTCAGCTTGCAGCGATGATCCACAAAGGCCTTGGTCTGGCCGTCATACTCAAAAATCCCGTTCTTCCCGCCGGCCTCAATGGCCATGTTGGCAATCGTCATGCGATCATCCATGCTCAAGCCGGTGGCACCCGCCCCGTCAAACTGAAGCGCCCGGTAGGTCGCACCATCAAATCCAATCTCACCGATGCAGTGGAGGATGATGTCCTTCGCCATGACGCCCGGTTGCAGCGCCCCTTCCAGCCGGAAATGCATCGTCTCGGGAACCTTAAGCAACAGCTTGCCGGTCCCCATCACAAACCCCGCATCGGTATTGCCGATGCCGGTGGCAAACTGGTTGAAAGCGCCCGCCATGCAAGTGTGGGAATCGGTCCCAAACAGCACCTCGCCTGGGCGTGTGTGCCCCTTCTGAGGCAGTGCGGCGTGGCAAACTCCCGCATACCGTGATCCAAATTGGCGCTTCAGCAGCCCCTTGGAGGCATCAAACACCCACTTGCCGGACGGATCGTCGATGATGTCGTAGAAGTAAGTGATGTCCTGTTCCTTCACGAATTCCCTCAAAATATCGACATTGCGGTTCGACTTTGAGTCCGAGGTGAAGATGTAATGGTCGGGGATGATGACGATCCGGTTGCGGTCCCATACTTTGGCAGTCGCACCAAACTCCCGTTTGAAGACGCCGATCGTGCCCGGCCCGCAAACATCGTGGGTCATGAGCACATCGGCTTTCACCCATATATTGTCGCCGGCCTGCACCCGGGCCTTGCCCGATGCACGCGCCAAGATCTTTTCGGTTAACGTCATACTCTTGAAGGCTAACCAAAGTTCCCGGCAAATTCAACAACCGTAAAAGCGGAATCTGAATTCCCCTCTCAGAAAGCGTATCCGACGCAGAACATGTGCAAATTCAAGCCCGGATTCGGCTTGCTGAACCCGGCGTTCGACATGTGCTGGAAACGGTATTCCACCCGGACATGGGAGACAACATCCCACCCCAGCCCGACATGGCTCGTAAATTGGAAGTCCGAGCCCAGATTGCGCCCCGCAAAATCATGAAAACTCAGGAAGGTTGGATCGATTCCCCCCTCCAGAAAGACTGGAAGACCCCGAGGGGATACCTTCACCCCAGGCCCGACGCTGCCCACCACCGCCTCGTCGGTCCCATCCCACAACCCGCCACACGCACCCTCCATCGTCGTCTCAACCCGCCATCCACTCGTGGATGTCCAGAACCATGGCAGCATACACCCAAGATACCCCTCAGCCTGATGAAACGCAGCCCCATGCTGTGTCATCCCGAAACCGAACCGCCCCCCGACCGAATCAAGACGAAGGACCTGACAACTTGCCCGATTGTCCGCCGACGATATCACCCCATCATCCACCGCCACGACTTCCATCGACACAGCCGAACAAGCAGCACCCCCACACCACAGCAAAAACAAAAGTCCGGCCAAAAAAATTCTCATCAAAACCACCCTTGCACGAATGTTCCAAAAGGCAACTGTAAAAGTCTGTAAAATTACCAAGAATTGTCTCACTGCAGATCAGCCCTCAATCCCCTACCGGCGCAGGAATTTTGCCACGGCCTCTGTGCGGGTTCGAACCTGAAGTTTCTCGTAAATGCGACGGATATAGGTATGCACGGTCTCGTAGCTGATCCCAAGCTTTTCGGCGATTTCCTTGTAGAGAAAGCCCTGGCTGAGACAATCAAGAACCTCCTGCTCCCGTTCCGACAAATTCTCAGTTGGCTGGGGCGATGGCCCGGCTTTCCGGAACGATTCGGTCACCTTCCTCGCGATATGGGTGGTCATTGGGGAACCT
Organism: uncultured Verrucomicrobia subdivision 3 bacterium; assembly: GCA_903913865.1. Taxonomy (GTDB): domain Bacteria; phylum Verrucomicrobiota; class Verrucomicrobiia; order Limisphaerales; family UBA8199; genus UBA693. Next base: position 44,554 of record CAIWMU010000199.1, on the reverse strand, counting down.
CCCCGCAGCACCTCATGGATTGCCTCAATCAACTCTGCGGTCTTGGTCCGCTTCAGCATGTAACCCGAGGCCCCCGCTGCAAGTGCGTTGAAAATGTTCTCAGTATCCTCATAAACGGTCAGCATGATGGCCTGTATGCCCGGCTCCGCAGCCTTCAACCTACGCACACACTCCACCCCGTTCATCCCTGGCAGGTTGATGTCCATGAGCACAACGTTCGGCTTGTCTCGGGGCAGTGCCTCAAGCGCCGCCTCGGCGTTACCATAGTGGCTCACACAACGAAAACCATCCGTTCGACCAAGCACCCGCGCAAGTGTCGCGCGAAGCTGGTCGTTATCCTCCACAATTGAAACAGTAATCGGCATATTCAGGAAGTTCCTATCGGTGCGCTGAGTTTGACAACAGCTCCCCCTTCCGCACCGGGCTCAATGGCAAAACTTCCGCCCACATCCTCCATCCGTTTGCGCATGTTGCGCAATCCATTTCTCGCAGCGGCCGCCTTCGGGTCCATCCCTCCCAACCCCCGGCCGTCATCTTCAATCTCGAGGCTGAACCGGCCCGGTTCGAGTTTCAACCTGACTGAGGCAGACTTGGCGCGGGCATGCTTCACGACGTTCGTGATCGCCTCCTTGGCGGCAAGAAACACATTGTGGCGCAGCTCCGGGGAAATCGGTGTGGCAGGAAGCGGTGTCGGAACCTCGAGCCTGTAGCGCACCTCGGCAACCGCCAGATAATCCTGCGCGTATTTGCACACGTAGTTGATAAGGCCCTCAAGCGTGTCGTTCGAAGGATTGACGGTCCAGACAATCTCATCCAGCGCGCGGGTGGTTTCAAGGGCGGTTTGAGAGATCTGCCGGGCATGGGCCTCCACCTCCTCAGGCTGATCCTTGTCCGCTTCCAGCATCTCACCAATCAGGGACACCTGGGTCAGGCTCGCACCCACCTGATCATGGATGTCACGGGCAATCCGTGCCCGCTCCTTCTCCAATGCCTCCTTTTGGCGAAGCCCGGCCAGTTGCCGTTGCAAACGCTGGGTGGAAACATAGTGAACAACCCCGGCAACGACCCCAAGCACGACAAAACCTACCAGGCCAATAAACCACCAGGTTCTCCAGAATGGCGGCAGCACAACCACCACGAGCGATGCACCCTCATCGTTGCGCACCCCATCCTCATTGGCAGCGGTCAACTGAAAACGATACTGGCCGGGGGGAAGTTTGCTGTAATGGACCGTCCGGGAGATCCCATCGCGGGTCGTCCATCCATTCTCATGGCCGAACATGCGGAAATTGACCCTGCACTTTTCTGGAGCGGCCAGGTTCAAACAGGCAAATTGAATATCCAGGCCCTCCCTTCCCGCCGGGATGACTACCCGCTGGGGCGGTGGCGATCGGAGTGAATTGGTGCCATGCAGATGACTATCGATCAAGACCGCTTCAATAATCACGGGAGGGGGATTGCTGTTGACGGCTATGGTGGCTGGATCGATCACCGCCAATCCTTTGATCGTTGGGAACCAAAGCCTTCCATCAGCTGACCTGTGCGCCGCTGGCTGGGAACCCTGGGTGCATTCCCCGCTCAACAGGCCATCCGGCTTTCCGTAAAGCCTGCAAAAAAAACTACTCTTTGCCCCGGTTGCGAAATCACCCAGATCCCGCTTGCGAATCCTCATCAAACCCGCATTGGATCCCACCCAGATAAAGCCGTGATCATCCTCGAGAAGGTAGCCCAGATTACTCACAGGAAGGCCATCTTCACGCATGAACCGTGACCAGACTCCATTGGCCAGCCGACCCAGGCCGTTTGCTGTCCCAACCCACAAAACACCTTCCTTGTCCAGCAGTAGCGAGGTGATATTGTCGCTGGGCAGACCGTTCGTGCGACCATAGATCGTTACCTTTCCGTCCCTGAGGTGGTTGAGACCTCCCGAGTAGGTCCCCACCCACAGTCCACCTTCCAGATCACCGGCTATCGCCTGCACTGAACTGCCAGAGATCGGATTGGTCAACGCCTGCCATCTGCTTCCACTCCACCAGCCCAGACCATTCTGTGTGCCAGCCCACAGTCTGCCTGTTCGATCCTCAAACAGCGCGGAGATGTGGGAATCCAACCCTTCCCCCCCGGGGGCACGGCGGAAGCTATTGCTGCTCAACTGAAACAAGCCCCCCCCGTAGGTGCCGGACCAGAGCTGCCCGTTGTGATCGCTCAACACAGCCCGCACATAGGGGTTTGCCGGCCCCTGCGCCTCCTTGAACCGCTCCAAAACGCCATTGCGCCAAAGAGCCATACCACCCCCATTGATTCCGAACCAGACGTCCCCTGTGGATGTTGACGCAACCGATTGCACCGTGAAGGCTCCTGAACCGGGCAGCACACTGAAAATCTGTCGACGAACCCGGTTAAGCCCCCCTCCATCGGTCCCGACCCACAAGGATCCCTCCCGGTCGCAAACCAGCGATAAAATATAGGTATGGGAAAGTTCCACTGAGAGCTTCTGCCATCCCCCACCCGCATCATGCCAGTAAACACCATCCCCATAGGTGCCCACGACGAGCTGCCCCCTGTCATCCTCACAGGCCGCAGCTACGGGCACATTGGTCCACGGATAGGCTCCCAAATCCTCCTCCATGCGACTGTTGACCTGCCGGGAAATCCTGCCATCCGCGATCTGCCAATACCCCCCTTTCTTGCAAGGCAGGATGAAATCCAACTTCCTTGAAACAGACACCTCCTGCACCACCGGGAGCCCGGCTGCAGCGCCGGAAGATGAAGGTTGGAGTGCCGCAAGGCTCCAATCTGTCCCCACCCAGAGCAGGCCTGTCTTTTCAACTGCAAGTGCGCGGCAGTTGCTCGGGACCCGGGTGCCCACGTTCCACACGTCCACCCGCTTTTCAAAATATCGGCACAACTGACCATCGGCGGTGTAGAGCCAAACCGCCCCGGACTGATCCTCCACCACTGCCATCAATCGCCCATCCCGGCTGCCGCGCCCGATATCCACCCCCGTTACTTTTCCGTTGGGTTCAACCAGCACGACCCCGGCGGTCTCCGTCCCAACCCACAGGTTCGTCCGGCTGTCCTCGAACACCTTGACGATCCGGCTGTTATTCAGCCCCGGAGTGTTACTCTCATCAAAAACGGAAAAGCCAACACCATCAAACCGGGCCAATCCGTTGAGTGTCCCAAGCCAAAGATATCCGTCTTTGGCTTGGGTCAGGGAGATGACGGAATTCTGGGGCAGACCTTTCTCCGTGGTCCAGGTATCAACGGTGAAACTTCCGCCGACAACCAACGAACGGCTTGCCGTCCAAAACAGGACCACCAGCCACATGCCCCACCAGCGCAGGGCACGATACCAGCCTCCCCACTTGGAAGCACAATTGGAGTTGAAGCTTGAAGTGGGATCCACAGCACCCAATCAAATCTGCGAATAGGCCGTTGGCTTTAGCATCCACTTCAACATCTTCGACACAGTGTCGGCGTATTGGGGATCATTTTTCAACTTCTCCCAGACCGGATGTTTTCCAAAAGCATCCCAGTGCTTCTTGTGCTCCTCGGCATTTTCCCCGGAGGTCATGTAGGTCAGGTGGGGCATGTTCGGACCAGTCAATGCCTGCCCGAAAAAGATCGGACCAAGGCCGATCTCATGCATCACTTCGATCTCACCACTGTTGAACATGTCCACCTTCTTCTGACCCTTCGCCTCGGAATAACTCTCGTAGGTGCGCAACTCAAAAAGGCGCGGCTTCCCATTCTTCGAATAATCAGGCTGTTCCAAACGCTGCATCCCTGAAAACGCCAGCAAAAGCCAACTGTCAATCCGCTCAAAGGCCGGGCTGCCCTTGGGCGTCTCCAAATAGGATGCCGCAGCAGCCCGGTAGGCCGGATCGGTGCTCAGACGGAGCCAGGCGGAAGCCAGCAACCCCAGATCGGTGCTTGGCAGAAGCACAAATACAGCGGGGGCCTCCTTCGGCTCGATTTCGGTAAAAACCCCCACCGGCTTGATCCCCATGCGGTTCAAAGCCGGGATGGCCGCCTTCTCAAGGTAGGCTTCAAGGGGAGCGGTCTGTGCCCCGGCCTTCAGCCGGTAGACCCGCAATTCGTAATAGTCACGGCCCGGGGCAGCCTGGGCGGATGCCTGCGGAACCAGAGTGGATGACAGCCCTGCCGTGGCTGCTGCCGCAACGCCAAGGGATCGAGATATAAATGATCTTCGTTTCATCCCCTTTGTAGAACCTCGCCGACGACTTTTGTCAATCTGCAAAAGCGGGGCTTGCAACCAAACCCCGCTTTGCAGGCGGCCATCAGGCCTAAAGGACGAATAGGAAGCGAACGATTACTTGTCCCACTTCTGCTCTTTTACGATCCTATCAAGATCGGCCTTCAAAGGGAGCGACGCGGGGAGAAGCCCAAACTGCGTGGTATAACGCACAGCCCCATGGATGGAGCGGATTTCATCCTTTTTCCCCTTGATCTGATCCGGATTCATGGCCTTCAGCGCTGTATCGTATTCGCCAGCCCAGTCTTCCACCTTCTTCACAGTGGCAGGATCCAACTCGTAGGCGAGAGATTCCATCAGACGCAGCGCGATACGAAGAGTGTCTTTGGAATCACCTTTCGCCGCATCGGCCCGGATGTCTGCCGCGATCGACTGGCGCTTCGCCTTGGTGGCCTCCTCCGTCAGGAATCCACCATCTGTTCCGCCCTCAATGGGACGCGGTGAAAGCGGACGATACCAGATATTGCGGAACCGCATCGGGTTTCCATGGTCCTGGAGCTTGATCGGGCCCTTGTCAGGAAACGGGCCATGCGTTGTACGCTTCATGTGGCCGGTGGGACCCTCAAGCGGTGTGGCTTCTTGAACCAGAATGCCATTGATAAACACCGTCACATGGCCGGGATCAAGCATGGTGCCATCCTTCCAAACCGGCTTGCGGAATACGATGTCGTAAACCTGATATTGTCCGGGCGGTTTGATGGCGTTCACCATCGGAGGATTGACTCCGTAAACAGAGCCGGCCCCACCATCCGCATAGGTCGGGTTGTCATAAACGTCGAGCACCTGAATCTCACAGATGCCCATGAGGAAAATACCGCTGTTACCCCGCCCCTGTCCGCTGCCCTTCACCTCAGTCGGAGCAGCCCATTCAACGTGCAGCTGGCAGTCCGCGAACTGGTCCTTTGTCTGAATATCCCCGCTGCCGGGCACCACTTCCATGTGCCCATCCTCCACTTTCCACTTCGCCGGGGGTGCCCCCTCCTTCGCTGATACCCAGTGGGACAGATCAGTCCCGTCAAAGAGCACGATGGCATCCGCAGGCGGCTTGCCCGGTTGCTCCTGAGTGCTGAATGTCCCGGGCACAACGACCTTGGGCTGGGGACGGTTCATGTCGTGAATGGCCCAGGGATGGCGGGCATCCGGCGGATCACCATAAAATCCGGCGGAACAACTCAAGACACAAGAAAACGCAAGGCCACATACTGCAAACGCACGAGAATAGTTCATGGATGCGAGAGTGCCGAATTCTACCGAACTCGTCAACATTCCCCACGCAGGGACATGATTTCTGCAGGAGGTCGTCCACTGAGGGCGAACCAGGCCATCTGGCGCATCACAGGATTCACATGATGAAAAAACCGTTTGTAGGCACCACACAGATAGTTCAAGCCGAACTCACCATCAGGAGTTTGCAGAAATCGGTTTTTGGGGCACTCACCATTGCAGGCAAATCGCACGTCACAGCTGTGACAATAAGCGGGCAGATGCGCAGCCTTTGCCCTGCCAAAAAGCCGCTGCCGTGGAGATCGAACCAAATCCGAAAGACTCGTCTCCATCAGATTACCGAGCCGAAAATCGGGGTGAACAAAGTGGTCGCAGCTGTAAACATCCCCAGTTCGTTCCAAAGCCACAGCATCGCCACATTCCTCCCTGAACAGGCACAAACCTGAGGGATGCCCCATCCAAATGCCGAGAGCCACATCGAACAGCTGAACAAAAACCACCCCCACATCCCTCCTCAGCCACTCGTCAAAAACTGCTGTCAAAAACTGCCCATAGTCCTCGGCTTCCACACTCCAGGAACTGACAACTGGATCAATGACGTTATCTGCCGCAAAATTGAGCGGCGGCGCAACCCGCTCCCCACCTGTAATACCAACTGCATCCGGCATGCGTTCAACGAGTGGGATGAACTGCAGGTAGCTGGAACCTAATTCTTTAAGAAATCGATAAACTTCGACGGGATGCTTGGAGTTGGTTCGGTGAACGACACTGAGGGTGTTGAACTCCACACCGTGGCGCTTCAAAACTTCAAGCCCGGAGATGACCCTATCGAAGGTTGGAGTTCCCGACTTGTCGACCCTGTAGCAATCATGAAGCGGGCGGGGACCGTCAAGACTTATACCAACCAGAAAATCCTCACGCTTTAGAAATCCACCCCACAAATCATCCAGTAAAACTCCATTGGTTTGGAATGTATTAAGAATCGTCCTCCCGATTCCATGACGTCGCTGGAGATTGACCACTTTTTCAAAAAACTCCACTCCCAGAAGGGTCGGCTCCCCACCCTGCCATGTGAAAACAACATCAGCACTGCGCTGGGCTTGAATGTGCTGTCGAACATGGGCCTCGAGAACCGAATCACTCATCATAGCCCCGCTGCTGGAGTGGGAGAGATTCAGCTTGTCCAAGTAAAAGCAATATTTGCAATCAAGGTTGCAGGCAGCACCGCCTGGCTTTGCCATCACTTGAAACGTGTCCGGCGCTCCAGATCCAATATCCACTTTTTCAGGGTTGAAGGGTTAAAAACCTGGAAGTTCGATCCCTCAAGGCATGCCCGAATTCATTACTCTTCACCGCGTTGGATTAGCTTCGCACTGCCCATTGGATGCGATAAAACGCCTTCTGATCGGTTAAGTCGTAGCTTCGCAAAATCAACCCGTTATTTCCAATAATGACATCACCAAGGTCCGACCAGTCGACAAGATTACTGGTCTTCTGGATCTGGTAGGTCTCGTCCGCACGCGAGAGAAACGTGATCTGAACCATCGCGTGTGAACCACTGGAATCCGGAGAGCGGACCACGGCAAGCTTCAGTTTTTCCGGTGGAACAGGTGTGCTGACCGATCGGGGTTGGAGGCGGGAGGTTGCGACGGTTGCCAAATTTTGTGAGAGCTGGTTGCGGGCTGCGACCTGCGAGGGAGTAAGACTCGGAGGATTCGGAAAGTTCGCGACAGCCCAGGTTGAAAGGTTACGCATCTCCAACGGCAGGCCAAAGGTGCTATCATAATCCCCCCCGCTTGGTCGCAGATCATAAAACTCGCTCTGGTCAGCGACCCCGCCGTTCCCGTCGTAGTAGCGAACATACTTGTAGTCTGCAGTGCGCATCATCTGGATTCGATTCGGCGGTGCGACCAACCCATCCGGAGAATTCGCAGGATCCGTCCCGGCATAAATGTCATCAAAAGTGAACAAGACATAATCCTGAACGGGCGAAGCAGTCGGGTTCATGACAATGCTGCTGTAATTAACACCCTTGAACCCCTTTGCCCCCCAATTCGGCACCCCGGTGAGAGCACAAATTGTCGGCAACAGATCAACATGCGAAACCATTGCGGATGTTGTGTGCGAGGTCGGATACAGCCTTGGATTCGACCAGACCAGGGCTACACGAATCGTTTCCTCATAGGCGACGAACATCTTCTGCCTAAGACCCCCATGACAAAGCCCGTTCTCCCCATGGTCCGACGTCCGGACAATGAGAGTGTTGTCGAGCATCGCCCTGCCCTCCGCACCACCATTGTCCATGACAGCCAATAGCTGCCCAATCTGACTATCCACCAGCTTCATCAGATTCCCGTAGAAATTCAAATAATCCAACTTGGCAGACTCCGTCAGCAACGGACCAAGTCCGAACGCAAGGGAGTTCAGCGTATCCTGATGAGGTGTCGGCTTCTTATTAAGCTGAAGGTTCTCACCGTTGGTGGGGGGAATGGAAATTGCAGGATCAGATGGCACCAACCACGGATCATCGGAGTAACCTCCTGAGTTGTAGGTTCGGGGATAGCTGAGCAGGTCATGGGGGTTGACCAATGACAAAATCAGACAGAAGGGCTTCTCAGAAGGGTGAGCCAAACGCTCTTTGAGAAAGGCCACCGCATCGTTGAGAAACCGTGCGTCATTCTGGATGCTCCCGCCCCCGAAATTGTTGATCGCGGTATCGCCACCGGCATCCGGGGCGTCCCACCCATCAAAGCCATAGCGCCCTATATCGTCCTCGATCCTGCTACCATCTGCCCCGACGACATGCTTGCTCATGTGCCACTTTCCTTTGTAAATGACATCGTAACCAGCCTCTTTGAGGCATGTTCCAAGGTTCGGGAGGGTTGGGTCCAGCTGGCGTTGATCCTGCTCCGTCTCCGACTCACTCAAGGTATTTGTCAGCCGATGCTGTGCCGGAAACAGGCCTGTAAACAGCGTGTTGCGTGACGGGGAGCACATGGATGTCGCAGTGAAGGAACTTGTGAACGTCAGCCCATTGGCCTTCAACCGGGTCATGGTCGGCAAATTCTTCGACTCCCACCCTGAAGGAAACCACATCATTTGCCGCTCCTGATCCGTAAGGATCAGCAGAAGGTTCATTTTGTTCGGCAATTGATCAGCCAATGCCTCGCGGGTTGCAAGTCCCAGAAACTGGGATCCCACGATAGCTGTAGCAGAAAGCTTCAAAAAATCACGCCGCCCGATCGTCCCGGCAACTTCAGGACCCAAACTTGGAATTTGCATAGTTTTCATAGTGCCTTCCTCCTCAAACTGCGAACAACGACAGAGACCCGACAATAACGATCCCCGGACAGTGACTCAGTTTCCTTTATCATTGATCCGGACCTGCTTGCCCATGCCCCCCATCCACACAAAAGCAAGATCTACAAGCAAATTCTGTCATGGGCTTCTCGGACAATGCTTGCCTTATCGACTGCTTCTTTGCAACAAATTTTCTGATTCCCTTCGCAATTTCATCAGGTTCGGTGCTGCATACCCCAAAATCGTCCCCCGATCCGAATTGACCCTGCCATCAAAAAGGGTTTCTCTGATGTCTTACATAAATGAGCCACGTCAAAACGAGTCTGGATGAGTTGAAGATCAACCGACCGCCTCCATCTCAGGAAAGGAGCCGGGGTTGGATCGTTTGGATCCTTCTCCTCCTTGCAGCCATCACGGCTCTGGCCTTTTTTTGGCAAAGCCGGAATCGTCCTCTGGAGGTGCGGGTTGTCACCGCCCGCCAGATGACTTCGGGCCCGGCTGCTGATCGCACAATTCTCAATGCATCCGGCTATGTGACCCCCCGCCGGGAGGCCACCATCTCATCAAAGGTCACCGGGAAGGTCCTCGAAGTGATGGTTGAGGAGGGTATGCTCGTGAAAGAGGGCCAGATCGTTGCCCGGCTCGACGACACGAACATCAAAGCCAGCCTAGCTCTGGCTGAAGCGCAATTGAAGGCAACCCAGGCCGCACTGGCGGAAACTCGCGTGCGCATAAACCAGGCCGGACGGGACCTTCAAAGAATCAGGAACCTCCTGTCGGCAGGCATTGCCACCACGGCAGACAGCGAAAAAGCCGAGGCCGAGGAGCAGGCACTCCGCGCAAGACTCGCCCAACAGGAAAGCCAGGTCACGGTGGAGGAACAGCAAACCGCCCTGTGGCGCCAGCAGATGGATGACACAATCATCCGCGCCCCGTTCGCCGGAATTGTAACCTCCAAAAATGCCCAGCCCGGTGAGATGATCTCCCCGGTCTCTGCGGGTGGCGGTTTCACCCGCACCGGAATTTGCACCATCGTGGACATGGATTCCCTTGAGATCGAAATCGATGTGAATGAAAGCTACATCAACCGCGTCACCCCAGGACAGCCTGTGGAGGCGATGCTCGACGCCTACGCCCAATGGAAGATCCCCTGCAAGGTCATCGCGATCATCCCCACGGCGGACCGGCAGAAATCCACGGTGCGGGTTCGGGTTGGCTTCGACAAACTGGACCCTCGTATCCTGCCCCAAATGAGCGTGAAAGTGGGCTTCCACGGTGCGGGTGGGGCAAAAAGCTCCATCCCCTCAGGCGGCGTCATCGTCCCCAAGGGGGCAATCCAACGCCAGGGCAGTCGGGATGTTGTCATGGTGGTTGCGAATGGACGAACCGAGCGCCGTGCCGTCACGGTAGCAGAGGTGATCGGCGAAGACGCGCTGCTTGCAAGTGGCCTTGTGGTGGGCGAATGTGTCGCTCTCGACTGGCCCCAGGAACTGGCGGATGGGACGAAGGTCCGGGAAAAGAGAAACTGAGAGAATTCGGCGGCGGGCTGGTTTGATGGTTGAACCTATTTTGGGAAAAGACGATGAGCGACACAAACGTGGGACATCTGGTGGCGGTTGAAGGCGTTGAGATGGTATTCAAGCGAAGCGCCGAGGAGATTCATGTTCTGAGGGACCTGAATCTGCATGTGCCGAAAGGGGAGTTTCTCGCACTGATGGGGCCCTCGGGGTCCGGGAAGAGCACGCTGCTGAACCTCATTGGAGGACTCGATCGTCCCACACGCGGGACGGTCCGCATCGATGGCGAACCTTTGGATGGATTATCCGACCGCAAGCTCGCCGACTGGCGGGCGCGCCACATCGGATTCGTGTTCCAGCTTTACAATCTGGTGCCGGTCCTGACCGCAGAGCGCAACGTGGAGTTGCCCCTTCTCCTGACACACCTGAACAAGGCCCAGCGCCAGAAGCATGTGGCTGCCGCACTGGAGGCTGTTGGGTTGTCCCACCGGACCAGGCATTATCCCCGCACTCTTTCGGGTGGCGAGCAGCAACGGGTCGGCATCGCCAGAGCCATCGTGACGGACCCCACCCTGCTCCTCTGTGACGAGCCCACAGGCGACTTGGACCGTAAGGCAGGAGATGAGATTCTGGATCTGCTTCAGGCCCTCAACCGCGAGCAGGGGAAGACAATTATCATGGTAACCCATGATCCCCATGCCTCCGCGCGGGCTTCCCGCACCGTGTATCTGAATAAGGGCCAACTGGCGACGGAGCCGATTCAATAGACGGAGCGACGACCGCCCATGAAATTTTTCCACCTCATCTGGGGCAACCTCAGGCGCAAGCAGCTCCGCACCGCCCTCACGATCCTTTCCATTCTGGTTGCGTTCGTTCTTTTTGGGTTCCTCTCGGCCATCAAGCAGGCACTGGCAGGGGGAATCACACTGGAGGGAGCCAACCGCCTCGTCGTGCGGCACAAAGTTTCCCTCATCCAGTTGCTTCCAGAGTCCTATAAGGCTCGCATGGAACGAATCCCCGGCGTTTCAGGCGCAACACACCTCACCTGGTTCGGCGGCGTGTATCAGGAGCCGAAGAATTTCTTCCCCCAGATGCCGGTCGTTCCGGAGGAGTTCCTCCAGATGCACCCCGAATTTATTCTGAAGCCTGAGGAAAAAGCTGCCTGGATGGGCACCCGCACCGCATGCATCGTCGGTCGCAAAACCGCGGAGAGATTCAAATGGAAAATCGGCGACAGAATCCCAATCCAATCTGCCATCTGGATGCAGAAAGGTGGCAGCCACGCCTGGGAGTTTGAGATTGCAGGCATCTTTGATGGCAAAGAAAGGAACACGGATACGACCCAGATGTTCTTCCGGTTCGATTACTTCGATGAGGCCCGGGAACAGGGCAAAGGCCTGGTCGGTTGGTACATAGTGCGTGTGACCGACCCTGCGAGGTCTCCCCAGATCGCGCAGGCGATTGACGCCGAATTCGCCAACTCCGCTGCGGAAACAAAAGCGGAGACCGAGGGGGCATTCGTCCAGGCATTCACTCGGCAGATCGGGGATATTGCGATGATCACCGCATCCATCATGGGGGCGGTCTTTTTCACCATTCTTTTGGTCACCGGAAACACAATGTCCCAATCCGTCCGGGAGCGGGCGGGCGAGATCGGCGTGCTCAAGGCGATCGGATTTACGAGCACCCAGGTGCTGGGATTGATCCTGGCAGAGTCGTGTCTCGTCTCGATCCTCGGCGGCATCGCCGGTCTTGGAGTGGCCGTGCTCATGATTTCACGCGGGGACCCCACCGGAGGGATGCTGCCCCTGTTTGCGTTCCCGGCCCATGATGTGCTGATCGGCCTTGTGATCAGCATCATGCTCGGCCTTGTCACCGGGGTGTTTCCGGCAATCCATGCGATGCGCCTCCGCGTCGCAGACGCTTTGAGAAGGATGTGATTATGGCTGGCCCGATTAATTGGCTCTCACAGGTTGTCTCAATCACCAAGTTCGGCCTGCTCGGAATTCCTGCCCGGATCGGTTCCGTGGCGGCAGCGGTTTTTGGCATTGCCGGGGTTGTCACCGTGCTGGTGGGTGTGTTGTCCATTGGCGCAGGGTTCCGCCGTGCCCTTGAAATGTCCGGATCCCCCCGCAACGTGGTGGTTCTCCGAAGCGGGGCGGAAACGGAGATGGTTAGTGGCCTTGCAAGGGAGGATGTGAACCTGATTTCAGAAACCCCGGGCCTCTCCCGTGGTCCCGATGGTCCCCTTTCCTCCGCTGAATTGTTCGTCATCATCAACCTGCCCGCCCGCAGCACGGGCATGGACGCGAATGTTCCGATGCGGGGTGTTGAAAAAGCGGCCTTCCAGATCAGGGACCAGTTCAAGATCGAGTCGGGTCGGGCCTTGGAATGGGGACGCAATGAGGTGATGGTGGGCTCTGGTGCCGCCCGCCAGTTTGCGGGACTTGAGGTCGGCGGCAAAATTCCAGTAGGCCGCTTCGAATGGCCTGTGGTGGGAATCTTCTCTGCCGGGGGCGGCACGGCTGAGTCGGAAATCTGGACCGATGCACGGGTGCTTCAATCCGCCTACAACCGGGGGGACTCCTACCAGTCCGTTCAGGCCCAACTTGAGTCCCCCTCGGAGTTTCAGTCATTCAAGGATGCACTCACCACCAACCCCCGCCTCAATGTCAAAGTCGTGCGGCAGAGTGATTACTATGCTGAACAATCCACGTCGGTCACCAAACTGATCACGACCCTTGGCTTTATCGTGGCACTGCTGATGGCTTTCGGTGCCGTCTTTGGGGCGCTGAATACAATGTACACAAGTGTTTCGGTGCGAAAGCGTGAGATCGCGACCCTGCGCGCTCTGGGATTCGGCTCCAGCGCCGTGATCGTCTCTGTCATGCTGGAATCACTGGCCCTGGCCCTCTTTGGCGGGTTGCTGGGAGGCTGCCTCGCATATGGAGCCTTCAACGGATTCCAGACCGCCACAATGAACTGGCAGAGCTTCAGCCAGGTCACCTTCGCCTTCCGGGTTACCCCTGAACTACTCATTCAAGGAATCGTCTGGGCGGCCCTCATTGGTCTGATAGGAGGCCTCTTCCCCGCCCTGCGGGCTGCAAGGGTTTCCATATCCGCAGCCCTTCGCGATCTGTAGGCTCCGGGGACGGTTCCGTTTGGCTGGAATCGAAGCTGCAGGGGGGCATCGGGCTGTGGCTTGTGTGCCACCCTTGCAGACCATATCATTGAAGCAGTGAAAATCGGTTCCATAACCCGCTGGCGCGCCAATTTTGTGGCTGGCCTGGCTGTCGTCCTGCCTGCCTTTATCTCCGTGGCGGTCATTGTCTGGCTTTTCGGCACGCTCGCAAGGTTCACAGACCTCCTCCTCATTTTCGTGCCCCGCACCTGGACCCATCAGGATGCTGGATCAGGCCCTCTCTACTGGTATTCCAGTGTTTGGGCCTTCATCCTGGCGATGATTCTCATCTGCGGGATCGGGCTGTTTGCCCGGTATTACCTTGGGAAGAAAATCATTCAATGGGTGGACACAGTCCTGCTCCAGATCCCCCTGCTCAACAAGGTCTATGCCGCGACAAAGCAGGTCAACGATGCCTTCTCGACCGGGAAGAAAACATCCTTCCGCACCGTGGTGTCTGTTGAGTTCCCCTACCCCGGCATCTATTCCGTGGGCTTTGTCACGAATGATGGCTTTGATGATGCCTCCCTGCCGCCCGGTCGGAAGATGATGACAGTCTTCATCCCGACGACCCCCAATCCAACCTCCGGCTTCCTGGTTCAACTTCCCGAGGAAAAGGTGACCAAGCTGCAGATGAGCGTGGCCGACGGCATCAAATACATCATCAGCCTCGGGGCCATCGTTCCCGATCAAATAAGCAATGGCACTTCCGGGGGGAACCCGCTTGGAGGAACCCTGCCCGTTCCGAACCAACAGCTTTCCCCCCCAGCACCACCGCCTATGCCCAGGCCGGGGGCGGCATCGGCGCCGCACACACCAACCGAAAATGCTTGAATCGGCTTCAGGCATTATCCTGCGCACCCGTCTCCTGACGGAAACGAGCCTGATCGTCGTCTGGCTTACTGCGGAGCATGGGCGCCTTTCAACCGTTGCCAAGGGGGCGAGGCGACCGAAATCCTCCTATCTGGGCAAGCTCGACCTCTTCTACGAGGTCAACTTCTCTTTCCACCGCAGCCGGAGATCAGAACTGCACACACTCCGTGAAGTCCTCCTCCGCGAGACTCACGCCACGCTGCGTCAGGATTTGCAGTCCCTGCGCCAGGCCTCCTATTGCACCGCCCTGATTGAGGCAGCCACCGAGATCGACACCCCCATCCCTGCCATACACCAACTCTTCCGTGAAACCGTCCGGGTGGCAGCCTCCTCTGAACCACGTCCCGAGACTCTGTTTGCGTTCGAACTCAAGCTCCTCCATGAACTCGGGCTGGGGCCGGACTTCTCAGAATGCCGTCTCACTCCGGGAGCATCGAAACTGGCCTCCGCATTCCTCTCAGAGAGCTGGGATTTTATCAGTCACATTCGTGCAACTCCCTCCCAAATCGGGGAACTTGGACAATTCCTCCACAATTACCTGGCTTATCATATCGGCAGAATACCTCCCGGTCGGGAACTCGCTCTCGCCTGATCTTATGCGGTGACCAAAACCCAATGAAAACCGCATCAAGAAACCTGCTCACTGCACTGCTACTGACCTCGGTTATGGCCATGCCCATTCGGGCTCAGGCGGTCATGTTCACTTGGACCCGGCTCCTGAGTGGCAGCGCATCCGGCAGCTGGGGGACTCAATCCTTCTGGACCGGCGGCGTCCTGCCCACATCGACCAGTGACGGTGCCAATTTCAGCACCCTTGATGTCAGCACGGATTCCACAATCTCCCTCGATGGAAATCGGGCCATCAACAGCCTCAGTTTTGGCGATACAAACGCAACCACAGCCGCAAACTGGTTTCTGGCACCCGGCACCCCGGCCTCCTCAACGCTGACCCTGGGCGGGGTTTCGCCTTCCATCAGCGTCAGTGGGTTGGCCTCAGGGAAATCCGCGATGATCGCTACTGTGATTGCAGGCACCAATGGCCTTGTAAAGTCCGGCAATGGCTACCTCGCCTTGAATGCCGCCAACACCTATGGTGGCACCACCGTGCTGGCTCCATCCGGTGGCAATGGGGGGATTTCCTGCGGACACGATTTTTCCTTCGGGACCAGCAAAGTCCAGATCGGTTCGATTGTTGGGGACAGCCAGGCATGGTTCCAATCCGGTGGCAGTCGAACCCTCACCAACAGCTTCGAAATCCGAACCGTCCGATGGATCATCGACTCCATCCAGGTAGGGACGACCCCGGCTGGGGATCTGACGATCAATGGCCCAGTAAGCTTGAATCAGGGGGCGGTGAATGTTCGGGACATCTATTGCCTCAAAAACCTGACCCTGGGTGGCCCCATGACCAGCACAGGCGGTCTGAACAAAAATGGCCCCGCAGTATTGACCCTGAACGGCACAAACACCAGTCCCGGCGGAACGACCATCAACAGCGGCACAATCCGGATCAACAAACTCCTGACCAGTTCAGGGACCGTCAGTGTCTTGAATGGTTGTGTGCTGGGGGGCACGGGGGTGATCAGCGGAACCGTATCGATCCAGGACGGCGGCACTCTGCAACCAGGTCTTGTCGGCTCAGGAACCCTCACCGTTGGCACCCTCACAACAACCTCGAATGCCTCGCTCAGCTTCGGACTTGGCACTCCCGGAGGCATCACCAACGGATTCATCCGGGTCAACGGAAACCTAACGCTCGCCGGGCGCCTCAACATCTCAGATTTGGGTGGATTCACCTCCGGTAGTTACACCGGGATTTCGTATTCGGGCACTCTCAACAGCCTGCGGTTGGTGCCCGATCAGGTGCCACCCGGGAAGTCGGTTTCGATCCGAACCAACATCCCCCACTACGTCGTGTTTCAAGTCGCCTCGGGCTATTTTCAACCACCTCAAGCGCAGGTGGTTCCCATGGATCAGGCTGATCCCCTGACTCTGATGTGGC
The DNA here is from genome assembly GCA_903913865.1 of uncultured Verrucomicrobia subdivision 3 bacterium. Classification (GTDB taxonomy): domain Bacteria; phylum Verrucomicrobiota; class Verrucomicrobiia; order Limisphaerales; family UBA8199; genus UBA693. The sequence continues at coordinate 28,178 of CAIWMU010000199.1, read as the reverse complement.
CCCGGGAACTTGGGACCACCGCCCACGACCTCTACTTTGCCACGTCCTCAAATGCAGTCTTCCTCGCGACAACCAACTCGCAGGGAATCTGGATGGGGAGGACAACGACCCAGACTTACAACCTCGATGGGATCTCCCCAAACACCACCTACTATTGGCGCGCAGACGGGATCGCGCTGGATGGCACCAGCTCCCCGGGAGCAGTGATGACCTTCACAACTGGCTCTCCCATGGTTGACCTGATGCAGGACACCTGGGTCGCAACAGATGGCTTGGGACGGACAACCCCAGGCAACAAGGAATGTGGAAGCCCGCGAACCAACCGTCCGATCGGAGTTTTTTATTTCCTATGGCACAACTACCCGGGCTACGGATCCACGACGAACTGGGATGTCTCCCGTTGGATCGCTGCACACCCATACACCAATCCCCTGAATCCCTGGGCCGACAATCCCATCTTCCAGCAGGTTTCCGCCACCTATTATTGGGGTGAACCCGCTGCAGGTTACTATCTTCCCAATGATCCGTGGGTCCTGCGGCGTCAGATCGCCCTGCTCACGCATGCCGGGGTTGATGTCCTCATCATGGATTATAGCAACGCGGTCACCTACGATACCCAACTCTACGCGTTGTGCGACATGATCCGAAAAATGAGGAGCGAGGGGTTCAAGACCAACCTTAAGATCGTTTTTCTGACCCACGCTGGCAGCGCCGCAACCATCACTTACCTTTACAACACCTTCTACGCCCCCAACAAATACCCCGACCTCTGGTATTATTGGCACGGCAAGCCGCTCATTCTGGGCTACATCAACGGACTCGACGCCACCGACCCCGCCCCCCCGGCAGCAATCCAGAACTTCTTCACCTGGAGACAGTCGTGGGCGTGGGAGGGGGGACTCGACAAAATGGCCTGGATCGATTCAAAAACTCCGCAGCAGTTTGGATATCATGACTCCCCGGACCACCCGGAATCCACACCGGTGACCATCGGTGGATGGTCCTCCTCGAATATCGGCCACAGCTATACGAACCATACCCAACCCGCCTATGACCGCCTGCACCTTCCCGTGGGAGGCACCCAGGACAAGGGGCTGTTCTTTGCAGAGCAAATGAATTTCGGCCTCAAACTAGACCCGGATTTTCTTTTCATCACCGGCTGGAATGAATGGATCGCAGGAGCGTTTCAATCCCCTTCAGCGGGCGCAGTTTACATGCTGGGACAGCCCTGCCCGGCGAACGGTTTCTATTTCGTGGACGAATACAATCAGGAATACAACCGGGACATCGAACCGATGAAGGGAGGCTACACCGACAACTATTATTTCCAGATGGTGGGTCAGAATCGCCAACGCAAAGGCGCGCGTCCGGTTCCGGCCGGCGGTCCGCCACAAACCATTAACGTGGGCGGGGACTTCAGCGATTGGACCAACATTACAACATCCTTCTTCGATCCCGCCAATGACACGATCCCGCGCAATTTTGCCTCCTCCGTCCAACAAAACGGCATCTACACCAACACCTCCGGACGGAACGATTTCACCCTGCTCAAGGTCGCACGGGACGAGTCCTATCTCTACTTCTTTGCCCAGTGCCGATCGAACATCACCAGCCGAACCGGGAGCAACTGGATGGTCCTGTTCATTGATGCGGATCAAAACCATGCGACCGGCTGGGAGGGATACGACTATGCCCTTAACTTGAATGGAGTTGGCGCAACCACAACCACCCTCGCCCGCAACACGACCACCACCAATGGGTGGATCTGGTCCACCCTCGGGAGCAATATCCCCTGCAAAGTCTCGGGCAACACTCTTATGCTGCGCCTTGCCAGATCCGATCTCGGGCTCGGAGCCGATCCCATCGGCTTCGACTTCCATTGGGTGGACAATTTTCAGGCAGCCGGCGACATCGCCGACTTTGGAATCAATGGGGACAGCGCCCCGGACCGTCGCTTCAATTACCGCTACCAGACGGTCCAGCAAGGCCAGAGGGTTCTGGCCCGGGACGATTTCGATGGTGGCAGGCAGACCGCATGGCTGGGTGCCTGGTCCACGGGCAGCCGCTGGGACCTCACCGGCAACACGTTCTACTCATCCAACCGATGCGCGGAGTGCAATATCGGCCATGGGACTGGCAATGGTCTCCTACAGATGCAACTGGACCCTTCCCCATGCTCCAGCTTGCGCATCTCCTTCCGCTACAAGCTTCACGGCGTCAACAACGCAAGCGGCGTCACACTGTCTTATCTGGGAACGAACGGGTGGGTGAAAATCCGCAATCTGGGTCGCGACGAATATTACCCAACCGGGCAGGCATGGGGTTATGATGAACGTCAGGATGTGTGGCTCCAATTTACCGATCTGCGCCCCAACTCCGGCACAAACACCCAGTTCTTCACCAACGGTTTTACATTCAAGATCGATGCCACGACTCTCAGCAACGGGCAGCAATCCATCTGGATCGATGACTTTCTCGCTACGGGCACTTCCATCGACCAGGCCACATCCACCAACCCTGTGGTTGTGAAAGCAAACAACACCACAGCGCTTGTTTATGGTCAAAGCTGGGTGGGGGGACTGCCCCCCGGGGCATCGAGCATCGCAACCTGGGATTCAACGGTCACATCCCCGAACTCCACCCTTCTCGGAGCTGACACCCTCTGGAGCGGATTACAGATCCTCAACCCTTCAGGCCCGGTGACGATTAGCGGGGCCACAACACTGGGATTGGGAACCGATGGAATCAAAATGGGGACTGCCACCCAAAGCCTGACCATCAACCACAACATAAGCCTGGTTGCGACACAGAGTTGGAATGTGAATGGAATCACCAAATTGACCGTGAACGGAGCCATCGGCGGCGCAGGGGATTTGAACAAGGAGGGTGCCGGCAGCCTCACCCTGGCGGGCGGCAACACCTTTAAGGGTAACATTAATCTCAACAGCGGCACCCTCTCGCTGACCAACGGAGAGTCCATCCCGGACACCTCGACGATAACCCTTGCGAACACTTCAGGCGTGCTGCTCAAGCTGGATGGAAGCGAAACCATCGGCAATCTGGCTGGAGCTGGACCCCTGGGAGGATCGCTGAACATCGGCGCCAACAACCTGACTCTGGGTGGCAATGATCAAGACGGCACGTTCTCAGGCCAGATCACGGGGACAGGATCGATCACAAAAAATGGTGCCGGCACACTGACTCTGAACGCCGTGAACAATTTTGCCGGGGCATGGCAAATCAATGGCGAGATCGTGCGAATCAGCAATGGGAACGCCCTCGGGCAGGGCGGATTCAGCGCAGCGACATGGACGTTGGTTGGAAACAACGCCGCTCTTGAATTGAGTGGGAACCTTTCCCTCGCCGAGCACATGCACATCCTTGGGAACGGGCCGGATGCCAACGGGGCGCTGCGCTGCATCAGCGGCATCGCATCGCTGAACCAGCACATCGCCCTGGACGGGGACTCCACAATCAACGTCGCCACTGGAGCATCATTGACCCAGACCTTCCAGTTTTACAATGGAGTCGGCCCGTGCACCCTCAGGAAAACAGGGACAGGTGATCTGACTGTGGGGTCCTTCGTGTTTCCGAATGTTCTTGTCGCATCCGGTCGGTTCATCAACAACGGCACGATTCAGGCGAATGCGGTGGTCGCTGAGGGCGGAACGTTGGCCGGAACAGGAGTGATCACCGGTTCCCTGACCGTCAGTAACGGTGGATGTCTCTCCCCGGGAAACCGCATCGGAACACTCACAGTCGGCGGATCGGTCGTGTTGGCGGGCTCATGCCTCATGGAGCTTCAAAAAACGGGCAGCACCAGTGCCAACGATCAACTCTCCTGCGGCGGCAAGCTTGTTTGTGGGGGAACGCTCAGCGTCACAAATCTGGGAGGCGATCTCAGTTCGGGGGGCACATTCAAATTGTTCTCCGCCACAAATTACGCGGGGCAATTCACCAAAATCGTCCTTCCCCTGCTCCCGAGGCAGCTCTATTGGGAAACCCAGCGATTGCTGATCGACGGGACGATCACAGTCCTCCCGATTCCCGGTATCTCAGTCCAAACAAACTCCCATTCCTTTCGACTTTCCTGGCCGTCCAACCTCTCCGGATGGCAACTGCAAGGTCAAACAAACTCCCCCGGATCAGGTCTGACGACAAAGTGGTTCGGCGTGGGCGGTGTTGTTTCAAATGCAATCCTGATCCCGATCGTGCAAACCAACGGATCCTCCTTCTTTCGCTTGTCGAAGTAGGGCCACTCTTCACATCGCCCCGGAACTTGATTCAGCCTTCCCTCAAAACAGGAAGCCCCCGCCGCAGTTTCCCGCGACGGGGGCTTTGAGATTAAGCAATCAGCCTAACTTAGAACTTGTAGATGACGTTCAAAGCAAGCAGGAATGCGTTGGCGCGGTCGGGTGTGATTGAGGAGGAACTAATCCCAGAATCCCCGTAGACCTTACCGTGATCAGCATGATCCCAGCGGAATTCCAAGCGGGAGAGCACGTTTGCCCACAGCTCATACTGAACTGTAGCCGTGGTGGCGTAGAGGCTGACATCTGTCGTAGGGGTCGGGAGATCCTGATCAATGCGCGCCCAATCAAACCGGCCATGGAGGCTCAGCTTTTCGGTGGCCTGAAACGAGACATACCCGGCAAGGGCGCTGTCGTCCCGCTTCTGGTGGGTGGATGCCGCGAGGGTGTTGGCAACCAGCAGATCATATGCTGCTCCGAAACGGAGGCCGTCGACCGGAGTCGCGATGGTGGCACCGAGGTAGTAGCTCTGGGCAGCCATATCCACGGAGGTCGTGGGGATGCTGTTGTTGAAGCCACTGACAGCACCGGCATACACGGTGGAACCTTTCAGGAAGCCCATGCTCTCCGGGGCGGTCATAGCCACAGAGCCCATGTAGGTCTTGTAGGATTCGGCACGGCTGGAATCAGGACGGGTGTTGATCTGGGGCCCGGTTGTGTTCGCCACGCCGGCAGATGCACTGAAAACCTCACAGAAACGGTAGCTGGCCAGCAAACCGGTATGGGTCTGAGGATCCAGCGTGTTACCGAATGAGCGGGTGTAGTTGGGGTTCTTGCCAGCTTCCACGGACTCATAGCCAAGGATGCTGTCAAACACACCCATCTTCAGGTTGAGGCCGGTGCCCAGGGGGGCGCGAAGGGCCACATAAGCCTGACGGATGGCAACATCGCCACCACCACCGAAGGAACTTGTCCCCAAGGCTTTTGCATCCGGACCCGCCCACATGTCAACATGGTAGCCAGAGGCCCACTCAGACTCATCGAGGGGCTTGTCCAGGCTAACCTGAACGACATTCAAATTGAAACCATCGGCCTTGCTGGCGCTATTGAACTTGTAGATGGGCAGGTTTGCATTCCCTGTGCCAAAGTTCCAATGGGCCGACGTATCCACATAACCACTGATGGTTGTGGAGGAGAGGGAGGTAAGAGCCTGGCTTGCCTTCTCTTCAGCCTGAGCGACCGACGCGATGCTAACCACCCCAAGGGCGGCCAGCGCAACTGTCCATTTATTATTCATGAATCGTTACTCCGATCTTGTTTGCGTTAAGTTCCTACACTGTTTTCCATTTTCAGGCACGAATACAGTCCGTGCCAGCGCACCAAAACCGGTGCCTTGAGAATCCTATGTATGCGATTAACAGGGCTCTGACAACCTTTTTTTTCTCGATTCTGTGCAGCATTGTTCCAGCCCGGGACACTTCCGGGAGTGGATAGTTCACCTTGGAGGCCCATTTTTGATGGAATGCCTCAGGTTTCTTCACATTGAAGAGTATGGAACGAACCCTGCTACATGGTAACAGGTAATGTTCAATAAGATGCGAATCCGGCAGACAGGCACTTCAGTGACCTGCCTTTCCACTTAACAATTTTTTTGCGATGCCCACTTATGTCTTCATAGCCAGGGAAACTGGTAGCAGCAGGGAAATCCGCAGCACTGTGGAGGCCGCCACCGAGCAGGCCGCCATCTCGCTGCTCCTCAACCGTGACCTTCTGGTGGTCTCCATTCAGGAGAAGGCTGGTAAAAAGGGAACCACCGGCGGCGGGAAGGTGGCACTGGCGGATCTGGTGATCTTCACGCGCCAACTGGCCACCATGATCGATGCAGGCCTCGCCATGGTTCAATCCCTTCAGTCCCTCGCGGACCAGACGTCAAACAAGGTGATGCGCGATGTCATCCGGGATGTCTGCTCCCGGGTGGAGGGGGGCGACAGTTTTTCCGATGCCCTTCAAAAGCATCCGAAAGTGTTCACCCGCCTGTATGTCTGCATGGTGGGGGCCGGGGAGAGGGGGGGGTTGCTTGCTGAGATCCTGGCACGCCTTGCCGTCTATCTGGAGAACACCGCCCGGCTGCGGAAGAAGGTCAAAGCCGCCATGATGTATCCCACGGTGGTCAGCGTGGTGGCGGTGGCGATCACCATCTTCCTCCTGATCAAGGTGGTTCCTGTGTTCGGAGACATCTTCAAGAGCTTCAACGCAGAACTGCCGGCTCCAACCCAATTCCTGATAAACGTCAGCCAGGCGGTCCAGAGCTATGCGCTGCTCATGATCCTTGTCGCAGGGGGCAGCATCTACGGCTGGATTTATTTTATCCGAACCCCGGCGGGGCGTCATTTTTGGGATGCCAGCCGGATCCGGCTTCCGGTCTTTGGCCAGATCGCCCACAAGATCTGCCTGGCGCGGTTCACCCGAACTCTCGCGTCGTTGGTCCGGAGCGGTGTGCCAATTCTGGAGGTTCTCCAGATCGTCTCCCAAACCGTGGGAAACATGGTCATGGAAAATGCCATCAAGGTCGCAGCCACCGATATTGAACGGGGAGAAAGCATCTCCTCTGCCCTGGGGAAGCACCCGGTCTTTCCCACAATGATCATTCGGATGCTCACTGCCGGTGAACAGACCGGCAAGATCGACAATATGCTGGAGAGAATCTCCGACTTTCTGGACGAGGAAATCGAGACAACCCTTTCCGGTTTGACCGCACTGGTCGAGCCTATCCTCATCGTCTTTCTGGGTGTCGTTGTCGGCGGGATGGTCATCTGCATGTTCCTGCCCATCTTCAAGATGCCCGAAATTGTCAGCAAAACGCACTGATCGCGAAGAAATCTCACATCGACCCTCCATCAGGCCGCCCTTAAACCTGGAGAGAATAATTCCAACATCGGGGAAACCCTCTCAAGTCGGCCCAAAAGCAACACGTTGTGGTTGAGAATATGCAAACCCACTTGAATCCACCAAACTGCTTCTGTAATGTGATTCATGATGAAGGGAGATAGAAAGAAAGTTTTGGGGGTTCTGTCCATTTAACCCCAGGCTATCGACCCCATAAAAACATGATGACCAATTTTTTTAACCAGCTATTCTGATTCGCAGATGAAACTACCCCCTGCCCCGGCGACGAAAGCCATTCTTTCGAAACAGGAATACCGTCAACTGGTGGAACAATCCCCCTTGTTGGTCTGGCGCGCCAACCTGACAATGGGTTGCGACTACTTCAATGAGCGCTGGCTCGCATTTACCGGACGAACCCTGGATCAGGAATTGGGAAGCGGCTGGGCTGAAGGGGTGCATCCCGATGACCTGCAGAAGTGCATCTCCATTTACGAAACGTCGTTCTCTCAGAGACAGATCTTCGAGATGGAATACCGCCTTAGGCGCTGCGATGGGATCTATCGCTGGCTCTTTGATCGTGGAACCCCCTATAGCGACAGCACCGGGAACTTCGCGGGCTACATCGGCACTTGTCTGGACGTTACGGACCGCATCGAATCCCAGAACGAACTACGGCGCAAGCAGGAGGCTGAGATGTCCCGCCTGAAGGAACTCCTCCCCATCTGCGCCCACTGCCGCAACGTCCGGGATGACAAGGGTTATTGGCAGAAGCTGGAGAGCTACCTCCATGAGCACTCTGATCTGACCTTCACCCACGGCGTCTGCCCGTCCTGCATCCGCAAGCTCTACCCCGATATTGCCGGAATGATTCTCAAGGACGGTGGAGGCAAGCAGTAGCGGGCCATCTGCAGTTTCAGAACTGGCCTTTTGACTGCCGCAAATTCCCCCAGAACTGCGGCTGAGAGGTCAAATCGTTACTGAGGGATTGATGGTGGCCTGTGAATCGGCCTCGGCTTTTAGCCGCTGCCTCTCCGCCGCTCTGGCAAAAGGGTAGTAAACCGCCATGGCTATAAAGATGGAAACCACCCCCCAAACCGCAGCCTTCCAATCGCCGCCGGATACAAGGTAATGACCAATGATCGGGGGCGTGGTCCACGGCACGTTCACCAAAGGCCGATGAATCACCCCCCACTGCATCAGGAGGAAACTCCCCGTGGTTAGCAGCAGGGCGTTCAAAATGTAGGGGACCATGAACACGGGGTTCAGAACGATCGGGAATCCGAAAAAGATGGGCTCGTTGATCCCGAAAATCTGGGTCGGCAGGGAAAGCCGGCTCACTTTGCGATAGCCCGGCTCCTTCGAATTCAACATCACCAGCGCCAGGGCAATCGTCGCCCCGGTACCGCCAACGTTGACGAATGTGGTGAAGAATCCGTAGGCAGTAACATAAGGCAGAGGTTGCCCTGCGGCAGTGGCCTCGACATTCGCTGTCAAAAACTGGAGAAAAATGGGTGCAACAATGGCATCCATCGCGTTATCACCATTTATCCCCACAGACCAGAGGAGAGTGACAAGAAACGCATAAACAAGGATGCCTGGCAGTGTGTTGAGCGCGAACACCACCGGCTCAAAAGCCTTTTGAATGCAGGCGTTGATGTCCACCCCCAGCACGAACCGGATCACCCAGAGGGTGACAACCAGAAAGAGCATCGGAGTAAGCGACACAAACGACTCATAAACCACCGCTGGCACATTCTTCGGCAGTTTGATCACCACGTTGTGATCGGTAAAGAACTTCTGCACCCGCACCGTGAGCAGCGCAATGATAATGGCGGTAAACAATCCCTTCGATCCAAGTGCATCCATCGAAAGTGTCTGATCTTTCATCTGCACCTGGATGAGCATGAACAGCAACGTTGACATTGAAGCGCTAACAATCGCCTCCTGCTTCAATCGCTGCCCAAGGTCATAACCAATCGCGAAACAGACAAAAACACCCAACAACCCGAACGTGGCTGTCACAGGCACCTGCAAAAGTGGCAGATACCGCTCAACGATCTTGTCCCAACCGTTCACTGGCAAAAAGGCGATGATAATGAACAGACCGCCTATGATAGTGAGGGGGACCACCGAAACCATTCCAGCCCGGATGGCCGACATGTAGGTGTTGTCGCTCAGAGCCGTAAGCGCGGGAACAATCCGGCGGTTGAGGAATCCCCCCGGGGAGGGCTGGGAACCGGCTCCTGCACCTTCGAAACTCACATTCCCTCCTTCCGGGCCCATTCTGAAAGGGCATCCCGCTGCGCATGAACCTTCTCAAAGGCGGCGAAGATGTCATCCATGTCCTGCCGTTTGCCAAGCAGGGCGCTCTGCTCGATCCAGATTGCCTGTTCACGGCAGATCAAGTCACTGTTCGGCGTCTTCACACGGCTGTAGTCCAGCTTTTTGGCAGCCCCGGCCAGATAGGGTCCGAATGCTTTGTTGCGGAACAGGGGTTGCTGTGGCAGGGAAAATCCATACCCGCCCGAACATGGGATGCCCTCAGCCTGCAACGCCTTCACCACCGCTGCGCGTGGGGCACCAAAGTTGGCTGCCTCAAGGCGCAACATGAACAAGTGGTAGGCATGAAGGGTGCATCCGGCCGGACGCTGCTGCATGTGCAACCCCGGAAACCGGGACAGCTTTGCCGCGAGATACCGCCCGTTGCGATCCCGCGTGCGGGTCTGCGCTCCCAGCCTGGCCAACTGACAGTTCAACACCGCTCCCTGAAACTCGCCCAAACGATAATTCCCGGAGATCACATGGTGCTCATACCAGATGCCACCCGGCACACGCCCGCAGTTGTGGATTGACCTGCAGGATGCCGCGAGGCGGTCGTCGTTGGTGGTGATGATCCCCCCTTCCCCGCAGGTCAGATTCTTGCTCGATTGAAACGAGAAGGAAGCCACATCCCCAAGGGAACCGGCTGGCTTGCCCTCCCACGCTGCACCATGGGCATGGGCCGCATCCTCAATCACCAGAAGCTTTCGCTTCCGCGCGATCTCCATGATCGGAGCCATGTCAACCGGCTGGCCGGCAAAATGAACCGGCATGATCGCCCGGGTCCGGGGTGTGATCGCCGCTTCAACCGCCTTGGGATCCAGATTGAAGGTGTTCAGATCAATGTCCGCAAACACCGGCACGGCATTCGCCTCAACGACTGCCGATGCGGTCGACAGAAATGTATAGGGCGGCACAATCACCTCATCCTCAGCCTGCACACCCGCAGCCATCAGAATGAGTTTCAGTGAAACAGTCCCGTTCACCACGGCGATGCCGTGCTCGCACCCATGCATCCGGGCAAAAGTCTGCTCAAACTTCGAAACCTGATCCCCCTGCAGCCTGCCCCACTTGCCACTGCGCAGAGTTTTGATCAAGGCCTTCTCCTCGGGAACACCGAAAACGGGCCAGGAAGAAAAGCGGCGGGTGCGAAGGGGCTTGCCCCCAAGTATAGCAAGTTTTGTTGACATAATTCGTTGGTGCGCGCCACAAATTACGGGGCCAACACAATGGGTCAAGGAAAAGCGTCTGAATAACCGCAACTAACCACCAAAACACCCATCATGGGGTAGCTTTGAGGTGGTCGCTGGCGAAGTGGAAAGGTTCCGATTTAAGCCTCAGCAACAGTCGTGCATCAGCCGCCGGAAAGGGAAAACGGTCCAAATCCTCAAGGGTGACCCATTCAAAAGCGTGGCATCCGAGGGCTTGAGGCTCATTCCGTTTCCAGTCGCAGCAAAAAAACTTCAGAAATACCGTCTTTCCGGGGTAGGCGTGGGTGATTTCCTCGAACTCACCCCTGATGGAAATTTCGATGGCAAGTTCCTCCTGAAGCTCCCGGACGAGACATTGCTCAAAGGTCTCCCCCTGTTCCCGTTTTCCTCCCGGAAATTCCCACAAACCGCCCAGATGCGCGTCCGGTTGCCGCTGGGTGATCAATAATCGCCCCGCGCGAAACACCAAACCGGCGGAAACCTCAATGATGCTCATCCGCCCCACCTCACCGACCGATGCTCTTGTATATGAAGCCCAACTGCTCCATCTCCGCGGGATCGAACATATTCCGGCCATCGAACATGATGGGGTGGGTCATCGCCCCCCGGCATCGCTCCAGATCCAGTTTCTTGAACTGCTCCCATTCGGTGGCAACCACGAGGGCGTCACAACCTTCGGGCACGCTGTCCATGTCCTCCACGAACGTGACGTCCTTCAGAACCCCTTTGGCCTTGTCCATCGCCTTGGGATCATAAACACGCAGGATGGCCCCCTCCTTCTGCAACCGAAGGCACAAATCGATGGCAGGAGACATCCGGACATCGTCGGTGTTTTGCTTGAAGGCCAGACCAAGAACTCCAATTGTCTTATCCTTCAGCACCCAGAGTGTTTCAGAGATCTTTTTGACGAAACGATCCATCTGGAACGTGTTGATCTTCTGAACCTCCTTCAACAAACCGAAGTCATAGCCGACCTGCTCGGAAATCTTGATGAAAGCACTGAGATCCTTCGGAAAACAACTGCCTCCAAAACCAAGCGAGGCATCCAGAAAGCGGCGGCCAATACGCTCATCCATCCCCATGCCATTGGCGACTTCCTGAACATTCGCTCCCGTGGCCTCGCAGATCACTGAAATCGCATTGATATAGGAGATCTTCAACGCCAGAAAACTGTTGGATGCGTGCTTGATCAACTCAGCCGAGTTGATGTCCGTCACCACGATCGGAGCGTTGAATGGCAGATAAATCTGCTTCATCGCATTCACCGGTCGCAGGGATTTGGTCCCTATCACGACCCGGTCAGGATGCATCAGATCATCGACAGCAAAGCCTTCCCTGAGGAACTCCGGATTGCTTACGACATCGAACTCCACCTTGGCCTTGCAGTAGCGCTTGATGGTTTCCGAAACCTTGTCCCCTGTTTTGACCGGCACGGTGCTCTTGTCCACGACGATCTTGTAACTCGTCATGGCAGAGGCAATTTCCCGGGCCACCTTCTCGATGTAACTCAGATCAACCGAACCATCCGGCAGTGGTGGGGTGGGAACCGCAATGAAGATGACATCAGACCCCTGAACACCCTCCTCAGTGCTGGTCGTGAACCTCAAACGGCCTGCAGCCACATTGGCCTTGACCATCTCCTCCAACCCGGGTTCGTAGATGGGAATCCCCCCATCCGTCAAAACCTTGACCTTGGCAGGGTCGTTATCAACACAGATAACCGTGTGCCCGACCTCCGCAAAACAGGCTCCGCTCACCAAACCGACGTAACCGGTTCCGATGATCGCCAATTTCATTTCTTAACAGGCAGGGCCGCAGGAGCATTCGTGACCGCAACAGGGGGCGGCGTGAGGCTGGGATACTTCAGCTTCAACTCTTCGAGGCGCATTCCAGCCTCAGAACCGATGGATCCATAGGAATCACCACGGGCGATCTCCTCAAACAGCTTCTTCGCCTGCTCAGGTTGATTCTGGACTTCATACAGCCGGGCGAGGGCAAACTTTGCCTGGGGCGCCACAATGTCGCTCGTGTGCCTGTCCACCAGATCCTTGTAGGCGGCGATGGCCTCTGTCGGCTTGTTTTGTGCGTCAAGTGATGCCGCAACACCCAGCTTTGCCTGCGCCAGAAGACGACTTCCACCGAACTGGCGAATGAACTGGCCAAACTGCGCCTGTGCCTCGGGATACTTGCCCTGCGTAAAAAGACTTCCAGCCGCCAAAAGGACAGCACGTTCTGCGGCAGGGGATCCAGGGTAATCCGCAGCCACCTTCAGGAACGCTTCGGCAGAGTTCTGGGAAGCATTGGGATTGGTCATTTGGGCCGTGGATGCCTTGGCCAAAGCCTCGGAAGCGGCAATCAGGTTCTCCTGATGGCGCCAGATGAAAAACCAAACCACCAACGCCACACCGAAGGTCGCAGCAACCCCATAAATGACCTGCTTGCGGTTTTTTTCAAACCAAGCCCAGAGCTTCCAGAACGAATCTGATTGAGTGATATCGGAATCCATAAATATTTAAGGAGAACAATGTTCCGGTCACGGGGTCAAAAGGCAAGCTTGAAAATGCTCGGAAAACGCTCCAGAGCCGCTTTTTGCATCCGTCCGAACCTCCTCCCCTGCAAAAACCACCCAAAACACCCCCTCCCGTCGTTTAACCCGACCGCATGACAGGCCTTTCACCCGGAGCGACAATCGGAGCCCCGCCCGTTTTATAGGGGTAAAGTCCATGGATGTCTCCATCCCCTCGTTCAACCGGTCACTTCCCAAGGGCTTGGGATTGTTCCAAAACCTGCCGATCCTGCAGCAACCGGTCACGCAACCGGGCGTATGGCAGGTCCTGAACCGCCTGATGTGCATCCATTGCCATCACGGCCGCTGTCGCCGCCGACTGACCCAGGATCATGAACACCGGCTCCATCCGAATGCTTCCAAACGCCGCGTGGGAACTTGAAACACAGACAGGCACCACCAGGTTGGAGCACTGGGATTTCTTCGGAAGCAACGAGCCGAAGGAGATTTGATAAGGTCCCTTGGTGGACACGCCAATATCCCCCTCGTTCTCGGCCAGCCCCGCCGGTGTGACATAGCGCCGGACGTTGTGCGAATCGATGCTGTAGGAGCCCATCCCGACAGGTTCCGGGGTGGGACGCCGCTTCAGGAGTTCGTGCTCCGTCATCACATGGACGCCCTTCATACGCCGGGCTTCCCTGACGTAAATCTGGTGTGGCCAGTTTCCGTTATCGATAAACTCATCTTTCGAGAGTCCCCACCCTCCCATCGCTTCCCTGACATCCGCTGGAATCCGGGGATCATTAGCGATGAAGTAGAGCCAACCTTTCTCGTATTGTTCGTGCTCTTTCAGAATCTCCTGCCGCCGGACATAGCCCGCCTCAGGATAATCGTAGTTGTAACCCGGGTTGTCGGTGCTCATCGGACCATGGTTGTTGGTATCGGTCTTCGCGTTCGGAATGGCGTCGAACTTGTCAAACGTCTCCCTCCAACCGGATTGATAGATTCTCAGCACCAGTTCATACTGCCCGGGATCGTAGCCGATGGGCTTGGGAAAGGGCACGCGGTTGTCCGGATTGTCCGTCAGGCACAACCGATAACAATAGGCTTGCACACGTTTATCCCCATCCCCCCGGTTCCCGGGTGGTTCCGGACTGATGCGTGGAAGCAGCCCGCTCGCCGGGTCACCGGGAATCAGGTAGGCGCTGATTCCTCCCTTGATGACAGAAAAGTTGTGTCTGTGGTGGAATTGTCCCGTCTGAACTCCCGCCCATTCCTCCCCATAGACGGATTTGGCCTCCCGCCCCACAGCATACTGGACACCCGCTGCCGCCATGAGGTCCCCCTCATAGGTCGCATCAATGAACATCCTCCCCTCATAACTCTTCCCCCTCAGCATCCGGATCGAAACGATCCGCCCCGCCTTCCTCCTGACCCCGACATCTCGATCCAACCACTGATCACGATCCACGGGGATCTTATAACGGCGGATCCAGTCCTCGAAAACGGCCTCGGCGGCGTGAGGCTCGAAAATCCACATCGTGCGCTGCGCCCCATCAATCGCCGGAGTCCCCTGCCCTTTGTTTCCGTAAGCTTCCCGCTTCTGCCACTTCCAGGCGGCGGGATCGTTGTAGTGCTCCCAAATCCCCTGATAAAACTCCCTTGAAATCCCGCCAATCACAGACTTGTCCCCGGTGTCTGTGAACCCCAACCCCCCGCTGGAAAGCCCCCCAAGGTGCTTGTCGGGACAGACGATGACCACCGACTTGCCCATCCGCTTCACCTGCACCGCTGCTGCAACTGCGGCTGATGTGCCCCCATAGATCACCACATCGACGGTGTCTCCCACACCTTCCATTACCGCGAGCAGGTTCAGAATCCCGACCAATACGAAACGCCTCAAGCCAGTCATCCGTGCAGTCAACCCATCCAGAACGACCCGGTCAACCAAAATGCCCATAAATCCCTCCATCGAATGGATTACCCGCTCCCGGGACCAATAACCGCTCCAGACCAGTTGTTGGCTTCAGCGGTGTTCTGGAATATGATCGTGACCTGTGGCGATCGAACGAAAGACCCGGGTTGTGGTGGGAATGAGTGGCGGAGTGGACTCCTCGGCCACTGCCGCCCTGTTGCTGGATCAAGGATACGATGTGGTGGGCATCACCCTGAAGCTTTGGCCACAGGATTGCGTCTCCCGCGCCGAGGACAAATGCTGCGGTCCGCAAGCCGTCACCGATGCCCGCTCCGTGTGCCAGAAGCTGGGGATTCCCTACTATCTGGTGGATGAATCACCACGTTTTCAATCCGTTGTGATCCAATACTTTGCGGACGAATACAAAGCCGGTCGCACACCCAACCCGTGCGTAATGTGCAATCAAAACCTCAAGTTCGGCCGGTTGATCGACCGGGCGAACCAGCTCGGTGCCGAATATATTGCCACGGGACATTTCGCCCGGGTTGAAAAAAGTCCCGATGGCTCCCGCACACTGCTGAAGCGTGGCTTGGACCGGCGCAAGGACCAGAGCTATTTCCTTTTCTCACTCAGGCAGGATCAACTCGCACGTGCCATGTTCCCACTGGGGGAGAAAACCAAAAGTGACACCCGCGATGTTGCCCGACAATGCCAGCTGAAGACTGCAGACAAGGAGGAGAGCATGGAGATCTGCTTCGTGCCGGACAACGACTACGGAGCATTTCTCCAACAGGCAGGTCTCGCAACGAAGCACCGTGGTGAAATTGTGAACCTGCAAGGCCATGTCCTGGGACATCATGACGGCGTTGAGTTCTACACCATCGGCCAGCGCAAGGGGCTCGGCATCTCATCCCCCAAACCGCTCTACGTCATTGAACTGGATCCGGAACAAAACCGGGTGATTGTGGGGGATGACGCAGCCCTCGACTGCGGCGAATTCACTGTGGATCGTTGCAACTGGATTCCATTTCCAACCCCGCTCCCGGGGGGCGACTCTGAAGCCATCCGGGCAACAGTAAAAATCCGCTACAACCATCCAGGAACCCCGGCGACCATTACTCCCCTGGATGGAGGTCGCGCCCGGATTCAACTCGACCTCCCGCAGCGTGCGGTAACTCCGGGACAGGCAGCTGTTTTTTATCAGGATGATCTCGTTCTCGGCGGGGGCTGGATCACGAGGGCTCGATAGTTGACAATTCCTGTTTTGTTCCCAGACACATGAGCCCGGATCAGAACGCGACGCAGAGTCAGGATTCCAGCCCCCGGGAAGATCAAACGAGAGCAAACTTCAGAGGGCGTGGATGGCTCAGTCTCAAGCTTGACCCTTGGGACCTTGTTGCGGCTTCCGGCGTCGTCCTTTCCACTGCGACCATCCTCGGGTTTCTCGGGGGACTCTCATGGTTTCTCGATCTCTTTTCTCATTTCCGCATCCAATACCTGTTGGGGCTTTTGATCACCGCCACGCTTCTCCTCTTCAACCGGCGCCGCAAAGCCCCGGCCATATTCATTGGGTTCGCCCTCGTGAATCTGTGCACGGTCGCCCCGTTTTATCTGGGCAACGAAACGCCCCAACTCCCCGGTTCCCACCCCCGCCGGGCACTGCTGATGAATGTGAACACGGAGAAGGGCAGCCCAACGAAGGTCGCGGGAGCCATCAGGGATCTCCATCCGGAGTTTGTCGTCCTTGAGGAGGTGAGTGACCGCTGGATCTCTGATCTGGCTGATGCGCTTCGGGAATATCCACACTCGGTGTCGATGCCGCGGGAGGACAATTTCGGGATCGCAGTTTACAGCAGGCACCCATTCGCCAGCAGCGAGATCGCCCAACTGGGAAGCGAAGACCTCCCATCGGCCGTCGTGGAGGTGAACCTGCCGGAAGGTCGGGTCACACTCATCGCCACCCATCCCCTGCCTCCCTCGGGTCGTGAGAATTCCCTCTCAAGAAATGAACAATTGGAAGCCGTTGCGGAACGCGTCAGGCAGGCGAAATCTCCGGTGCTCCTGCTGGGGGATCTGAATGCGACCCCCTAGTGCCAGCCGTTCAAAAACCTGCTCAACCAGTCGGGGCTTCGAAATGGTCCACGCGGCGTCGGCCTTCGACCGACCTGGCCCACCTACCTGCCTCTCTTTCTGATCCCGATTGATCACTGCCTCCACACGGATGGGATCATCCTGACGGGAAAAACCACAGGCCCGAACGTGGGGTCCGATCATCTGCCTCTCATCGTTGATTTTGTGCTGCAGGGAAAGGCTATGCCATCAAACTGAACTCGCCCGAAGATCCAGCTAAACGATTACTTTTACACAGGGTGGATAAATAAAACCATCTCCATCGACCCCAACCGACGGCAAAACAGAAGGGGACTGACGGTGCAGCAATATTTAAGGCATGCCGCGAGATCCCTGCCGTGGGTAATCCAGCGATCCGAATTGGCCGGAGAAGGCCCATTCTGAAGGGTTTCAGCCTGCAAACCTCACTCCTCCCGATGCATCCTTCCGATCCTGGCATCGCTGAAAGTATTCCAGATCCAAGCCTGCGACCTTTCCCTGGATCATGTGGCACCGCCCTTGCTATTAGGACGCGATGAGTTACATACGTTTAACGCTTTAAGCCAAACACAGTCGGTTACCCCCCTGCTATGTGGTTTGATAATTACGAAGTGGGAAACTTCTTTGACGAGATGTTTTCCAAGGAAGGATCTGCCCGGCCATCTGCCCGGCCCCTGGCCCGCGCCATTGCCAGCCTGCCGCCAGGAGAACTGGAGAACCGGCAGAGGGCCGCAGAACGCGCCCTGTTGCAAATGGGGATCACGTTCAATGTCTATGGCGAAGAGGCCGGTGTGGAGAAGATCTTCCCCTTTGACCTTTTGCCACGAATCGTTCCCGCAACCGAGTGGAGCCTGATCGAACGGGGCCTTAAACAGCGCATCCACGCCCTCAACCTGTTTATTGATGACCTCTACCACGAGCAAAGGATCCTCAAGGACGGCGTGGTGCCCCGGGAGATCATCTTCTCAGCAAAATCCTACAGGGAACAGTGCGTGGGATGGAACCCGCCGCGCGGGATCTGGTGCCACATCACCGGGACTGATCTGGTCCGCCACAGTGATGGCCAGATCTATGTGCTGGAAGACAATTTGAGATGCCCGTCCGGAGTCAGTTACGTCCTGGAGAACCGCCAGATTCTCAAGCAACTATTCCCCCAGCTATTCTCCACCTCCCGGATTCGCCCGGTATCGGATTACACCCAGAAACTTCGGGACATGCTCGAATACCTGGCCCCGGAAGGCACAACATCCCCCCGGGTCGTCCTCCTGACACCCGGCATCTATAACTCCGCCTATTTCGAACACTCCTTTCTGGCAAGACAGATGGGAATCGAACTGGTGGAAGGGCGCGATCTGGTGGTGGAGGATGAGTGTGTTCTGATGAGAACCACGAAGGGGTTTGAGCGGGTGGATGTGATCTATCGGCGGCTGGATGATGATTTTCTGGATCCACGCTGCTTCCGGGCCGATTCCCTGCTGGGCGTGCCCGGCTTGATGCAAGCCTGCAAGGCGGGCAATGTCGCGCTGGCAAATGCGCCCGGGACCGGCGTTGCGGACGACAAGGTGGTCTATGCCTACGTCCCCAGAATCATCAAATACTATCTTGGGGAGGACATCCTCCTCCCGAACGTGCCCACATACATCTGTGCCGAGGAAAAGGACCGGGAATATGTGCTGGAACATCTTGATGAGCTGGTAGTCAAGGCGGCAAACGAATCGGGCGGCTATGGCATGCTGGTCGGACCTCATTCCACCAAAGAACAACGCGAGGAGTTTGCCTCCCGTGTAAAAGCCAACCCCAGGAATTACATCGCACAGCCCACCCTCTCCCTTTCCCGGGTGCCCACGCTGATCGGGGACCGGATTGAGGGGCGCCATGTGGATCTCCGGCCCTACATTCTCTACGGACGGGACATTTTCGTGATGCCCGGCGGCCTGACCCGGGTGGCGCTCAAAAAAGGATCGCTGGTGGTCAACTCCTCGCAGGGTGGAGGGAGCAAGGATACCTGGGTGCTGGCAGATTCGCCGCAGGTTAACATGACAGACAGTTCCGGGGTGGAGATCGGGTTGACAGATACCCCGCAACCGAAACACAACAAAGGATCTGCCCCCCCGACTGGCGCAGGCGTAAAAGCCACATCCACACAATCCGCCAAGGAGACACAGGAACCCTCATGTTAAGCCGAGTTGCTGATTCCGTTTATTGGATGAGCCGCTATGTGGAACGGGCCGAAAACGTTGCCCGGTTCATCGCGGTGAACCTTCAACTCCTGCTGGATAATCCCGGCGGTGAGGCTGAGCAGTGGGCACCGCTGATAAATACCACGGGCGATCATGAGGACTTCGCCCGGAGATATGGCGAAGCCACCCGCGAGGCGGCCCTTCATTTTCTGGTCATGGATCCGGAGAATCCGAATTCCATCTTCTCCTGTGTTTGTTCGGCCCGGGAAAACGCCAGAACCGTGCGCGAGATCATCTCCTCAGAGATGTGGCTGCAGCTGAACAAGTTCTATCTGACCATCAAATCGGCCCCAAAGAACCTGACCCAAACAGATGTTCTTCAGGAGTTTTTCACGGAGATCAAACAATCGAGCCACCTGTTCACAGGCATCACAGATGCCACCATGACACACGGGGAGGCCTGGCACTTCTGCCGACTGGGCCGGAAGCTTGAACGTGCCGACAAGACATCCCGCATTCTGGATGTGAAATACTATCTCCTGCTCCGCTCTTCAGGGGATGTGGGAACCCCATTTGATGATATCCAGTGGGCTGCGGTGCTTCGCTCCGCCTCCGCCTTCGAAATGTACCGCAAATGGCACGGGCGAATCTCCCCGCGCGGCGTTGTGGATTTCCTCGTGCTGAACCGGGAATTCCCGCGTGCCATTCAATACTGCCTCGCCAATGCCCGCGACTCGCTGCATGCCATCTCCGGCACTCCCTACGGAACGTATCGGAACGGACCGGAGAAGCTTATAGGCCAACTGTGCTCCGATCTCTCATTTGCATCGGTCGATGAAATCATCTCCCACGGCCTCCACGAATATCTGGACGAGCTGCAAACCCGGATCAACTCGGTGAGTGCCGGCATTTTCGAAACCTTTTTTGCCTTCAAGGCCCAGCAACCACAGAAACGATCCGCCCGCCCGTTGGTCCAATCGCAATAGCCCCCCTACCCCCCCATGTCCATCCACGTCGCCCTGAGTCATAGGTCGCACTACGCCTATGATCGCCCAGTCAATTTGGGTCCCCAGATTGTGCGTCTCCGCCCTGCGCCTCATTCCCGCACCCGGGTGTTGAGTTACTCGCTCAAGATCACTCCCGGGGAACATTTCCTCAATTGGCAGCAGGACCCTCAATCCAACTATCTCGCCCGGCTCGTGTTTAATGGCACAACCCGCGAATTTACTGTCGATGTCGGTCTGGTCGTGGAGATGTCCGTCTACAATCCTTTCGATTTCTTTCTCGAACCGGGGGCTGAACAGTTTCCATTCGCCTACGACTCGGGTCTGGATCATGAGCTGGAACCATTCCGCCGTTGCGGCCCATTGAGCCCGAAGTTCAGTGCGACGTTAAAGAAAATTCTCAACGATTTCCCCCCACCCACCCCGGCAGGCACCAAACCCGCCGAAAAACCGCGCACCATCGATTTTCTGGTCCATGTAAACCAGTTGTTGTGCCGGGAAATCAAATACCTCATCCGGCTCGAACCGGGGGTGCAAAGCCCTGAGGAAACCCTGGAGAAGGGCAGCGGCTCCTGTCGGGATTCCGCATGGCTCCTATGCCAGCTCCTGCGTCACGCAGGACTTGCCTCCCGCTTCGTCAGCGGATACCTGATCCAACTGGCCCCGGATGTGAAGTCTTTGGATGGACCAAGCGGACCGGAGAAAGACTTCACCGATCTCCACGCATGGTGCGAGGTTTACCTGCCGGGCGCGGGATGGATCGGGTTCGACCCCACAAGCGGTTTGATGGCCGGGGAAGGCCACATTCCCCTTGCGGCAACCCCGGATCCTCAAAGCGCAGCACCCATCTCGGGTGCCGTGGATGAGTGCGAATGCGAGTTCAGCGTGGAAATGAGCGTCTCCCGCATCCACGAATCCCCAAGGGTCACCAACCCCTACTCGGATGCCCAATGGGACGCCATCCTGGATCTGGGCCACCGGGTGGACGAGGATTTGATCCGTCAGGACTGTCGCCTCACCATGGGGGGAGAACCCACCTTCGTCAGCATCGACGACATGGACGGGGCCGAGTGGAACACCGAGGCGATGGGACCCACAAAACGACGCCTCGCGGACACTCTCCTCGGGCGGTTGAAGGACCGTTTTGCCCACGACCCGCTTCTCCACTACGGGCAGGGCAAGTGGTATCCCGGCGAACCCCTGCCCCGCTGGGCCCTCGCATGCTATTGGCGCAAAGATGGTCAACCCATCTGGACCCGGCAGGAGTTGTTCGCGAATGAGCAATCCATTTACGGCTTCGATACGGGCCGGGCAGAGCAGTTCATCCACGCTCTGGCTGACCGTTTGGGCTGCGGGGATGATCATATCCTCCCCGCCTACGAGGATGCCTGGTATTACCTTTGGAAGGAACGTAGGCTGCCCGCAAACGTTGACCCGCTGAAATCAAACCTCAGGAATGAGGATGAGCGTGCCCAACTGGCCCGGGTCTTTGAACGGGGACTCGACAAGGTGGCTGGCTATGTGCTCCCGCTGCAAAGCACCTCCACTCCCGCCATGAACAGCTGGGAAAGCGGGCCCTGGTTCTTCAGGACGGAACGTTGTTACCTGATCCCCGGGGATTCCCCGATCGGGCTTCGACTGCCGCTGGATTCCCTCCCCTGGGCGACCGCCTCGGACGCCAACATCCCCTTTCCCGAGGATCCCACACAGGAACGGCCTCCGCTTGTGGTTCGGCGCTCCAGCCAGCCCCAGCCAGTCATGCACCGGCCTGTCGCCCCTCCGGGAAACAGGCTCATCTCCGGGAATGACGAAATAACGAGGGTTGCCCAACAGCCACAGCCCAACCCGGCCAGGGGAGTATCCCTTCCCGGCGTGGTCCGAACAGCTCTTTGTGTCGAGACGCGCAATGGGCGCGTCCACGTCTTCATGCCGCCAATCCATTCATTGGAGACCTACCTGAATCTTGCCGCCGCCGTGGAGGAGACAGCCGGGCAACTCGACACCCCGGTGGTCCTGGAGGGCTACCCGCCGCCTTCTGATTCAAGGCTCAATGTGATCAAGGTCACTCCGGATCCCGGAGTGATCGAGGTGAACATGCACCCTGCAGCCACATGGAAGGAAATGGTCCGGAACACCGAGGTCCTCTATGATGAGGCGCGCCAGGCAAGACTCTGTGCCGAAAAATTCATGGTGGATGGACGCCACACCGGCACCGGTGGCGGAAATCATATTGTTCTGGGAGGATCGACCCCGGTGGACAGTCCCCTGCTCCGCCGCCCGGATCTGCTTCGCAGCCTCATCACCTACTGGCAGAACCACCCATCCCTCTCCTTTTTGTTCAGCGGGATGTTCATCGGCCCCACCAGCCAGAGCCCCCGTGTGGATGAGTCGCGGAACGACTCCCTCCATGAGCTGGAGCTGGCCTTCCGCCAGATCCCGGACCACGCGGCACTCCCGTGGCTTGCGGACCGGCTGTTTCGCAACCTGCTGATCGACTCCACCGGCAACACGCATCGCGCCGAGTTTTGCATCGACAAGCTCTACTCGCCCGACAGCGCCTCTGGCAGGCTCGGGCTGCTGGAGATGCGGGGCTTTGAAATGCCCCCCCATCCGCGCATGAGCCTGGCCCAGCAACTCCTGCTCCGGACCCTGATCGCAAAATTCTGGCAGGCCCCCTGCAGGAACCGGCTCGTCCGCTGGGGAACGGACATCCACGACCGCTGGATGCTGCCTCACTTTGTATGGAATGACTTCAGGGATGTGATCGAGGATCTGCGCCAGTCCGGCTATCCGATCCGGGCCGATTGGTTTGCACCGCATTTTGAGTTCCGATTCCCGCAGATAGGAGATTTGGAAGTGCGGGATGTTCATCTGGAAATCCGCCAGGCCCTCGAACCGTGGCATGTCCTGGGTGAGGAGGGTGGAGGAGGCGGCACAGTCCGCTATGTCGATTCATCGCTGGAGCGGCTGCAGGTCAAAGCTAGAGGCTTGATCGACTCGCGCCATGTCATCAGTGTGGGCGGGATTTCGCTTCCCCTGCACCCGACGGGAACGAACGGAGAATACGTTGCCGGGGTGCGTTACCGCGCCTGGCAGCCATCGCAATGCCTCCATCCCACAATCGGGGTCCATACCCCGCTGGTCTTCAACGTGGTCGATTCCTGGAATCAGCGCAGCCTGGGCGGCTGCACATTCCACGTGGCCCATCCCGGCGGACGCAACCACACGAGCCTGCCCGTAAACGCCTACGAGGCGGAGAGCCGCCGGCTTGCCCGCTTCTTCCGGCACGGCCACACCATCGGCAGGATGATCCCGAAGACCGTGGAGCGGAATCCGGAGTTTCCATTCACCCTCGACTTGCGGACCACCTGAACCGGGCAATCCTGATGACGATCGATTAAAGGGCAGATGCTGGTTCAAGCACCCACGCTGCCCCGGGTAGCTGCCCGCGATTGCATCGGAGGCGCGCTCATGCCACTGTGTGCCCCGTCAAAATGAGCAGCACAGAATCAACCGCCACGCTCCGCCATCCGCTACTGGAAGGTTATGTTCCAGTTGCGGGGGCTTTTGACGAACTGCTCGAGAAGGGAGGAACTCCCCGCCCCCACTGGTCTCCACTCCTTGACGCACTGCAACGCCTCACTCCGGAGGATCTCTGCTCCCGCCGGGAGGGGACCCGCCGCATCCTGAGGGAACACGGGGCCACCTACACGGTTTACTCCGATGCACAGGGCATGGGAAGGCCTTGGCCCCTGGATCTCGTTCCCATGGTGATCCCCCATCAGGAATGGCAGCAGATTGAGGCCGGCCTGATTCAGCGTGCCCGCCTCCTCAACCGCCTCCTGCAGGATTTCTACGGGCCCCAGGATCTCATCAAGAACCACCAGATCCCACCCGCCCTCCTTTTTGCCAACCCGGCGTTTCTCCGGCCATGCCACGGCATCCAGCCAGTGGGCGGCAATTTCCTGTTCCTCCACGCCGTCGATATCGCCCGCGCACCGGATGGCCGCTGGTGGGTTCTGGCCGATCGCACCCAGGCACCATCGGGGGCTGGTTATGCCCTGGAGAACCGGCTGGTGCTATCCCGGGTCCTGCCGGATGAATTCCGGGACAGTCAGGTAAGCCGCCTTCCAGGCTTCTTCCAGCAGGCGAGGGAGGGACTTCTCGCGCTCGCCCCGGCCTCCAACCACACCCCTCGTGCTGTAGTCCTCACACCCGGACCCTACAACGAAACCTATTTTGAGCAGGTCTTCCTTTCCCGTTACCTGGGATTCCCGCTCGTCGAAGGGGGGGACCTGACCGTGCGGGACAAGAGGGTGTTCATCAAGACCCTCGGGGGTCTGCAGGCTGTGGATGTGATCCTCCGCCGCATGGATGACAACTATTGCGATCCCCTCGAATTGCGCGGCGATTCCTCCCTGGGCGTTCCCGGGCTGGTGGAGGCGGTTCGTTCCGGCACGGTCACAATGGCCAACGCGCTCGGGAGCGGGGCCGTTGAGATGCCGGCCCTGATGGCCTTTCTGCCCGGCCTCTGTCGTGATCTGCTCGGGGCGGAGCTGCTGCTCCCCAATGTGGCCACCTGGTGGTGCGGAACGCGGTCAGAGTTCGACCACGTCCAACAGAACCTCGAGGGGCTCGTGATCAAGCGGGCCTTCACACCGGCCGCTGCCGAGCCGGTCTTCGGAAGCAATCTCGATGAGTCAGGCCGTGCATCCCTGCTCAGCGCGATGTCCAATGCCCCCTTCGATTTCGTCGGCCAGGAGCGCATCGCTCTCAGCTCCGCACCTGTGCTGGAGAAAAACAGGGTCGAACCCCGCCCCTGTGTCCTGCGGATGTTCGTCTGCGCCACCTCTTCAGGTTACGCCGTCATGCCGGGTGCCCTGACCCGCTTTTCAAACGCGGCGGAACATCTGGTGGTCTCGATCCAGAGCGGTGGCGGAAGCAAGGACACATGGGTCCTTGCGGAAGCACAACCTCCCCCGCCCACAACCCGCCAGCAGACCCACCTGGTGCGGCTCGAGAAAACCCCCGCAGAGGTCCCCAGCCGGGTTGCCGACAACCTTTACTGGCTCGGTCGCTATCTGGAGCGTTTGGAGGACAGCACCCGCATGCTCCGCTGCGTCCTGTTCCGTCTCACCGGCGAGGCTGGAGCCGAGGAAACACCGGAACTCGGCGCTCTCATCCGCCTGCTGGTGGATCTTGAACTGTTTCCGGACAGGTTCCGGGAAACCTATCGCCTCGCGGGAGTGGAACGGGAGATTCAATCGTTAATCTTCTCTGGACACCGCCTCGGGAGCGTGCGGGAGGTCATAGGCCGCGTGCGTAATCTCGCTTTCGTTCTGCGCGATCGCTTCTCCACCGACACCTGGAGCATCCTGAACAGGCTTCAAGCCTCAACACGCACCACAGCAGATGGACGCTTTCGATCCTCGGAAACGCTCGGTCTCCTGAACACCCTCATCGTTGACCTTGCCGCCATCAGTGGAATGGAGATGGAGAACATGACCCGGGGCCACGGCTGGCGGTTCCTTGATCTGGGACGCCGGCTCGAGCGCGGCATCAACATGGCCACCCTGCTGCAGGCGGCAACCGCGCGGGACACCCTTCAGGAAGCGATTCTTGAGCCCCTCCTGGAGGTCGCAGACAGCAGCATGACCTACCGCAGGCGTTACTTCGCGCTACCTCACTGGCCCGGGGTGTTGGATCTGCTGCTCGGCGATGAATCGAACCCAAGGTCTCTCGCCTTCCAGGTCCATGCCCTGAATCAACACGTCGAGCACCTTCCGCAATCAGGCCGAACCCCGACGAAACGCTCCGATCTGCCGGAAACCCCAGCCCTTTGCGACACCGCCCCCCCCTTGCACAGGGAACCCCCCTGCGGGGTGGATCCGGAAGACCACATCAACGAGATCATCCCGCTCCTGCGGGAAACAGACTGGCTTGAATTGATTTCAGATGATACCGGCTCTGGATCGCCACAACTTGTCAGGTTGCTGGGACGTTGTGCCGGAGAATTGCGCGGCATGTCTGAAGCCATCACCCAAAGCTACTTCACCCACGCGGAAGCGCGGAGGAGCTAAGATGAAATACCAGGTGACCCATACCACCCGCTACGAATACGAAAACCTCGTATCCGTGGCCCACCACCGCCTCTGCCTCTCCCCACGAACCTGCGCGCACCAGGAAATCCATTCCCACTCCATTCAAATCGACCCTTTCCCGGATCATCTCAAATCCGGCACCGATTATTTCGGCAATCCCTACACATTCCTGGATCTGGAGATGCCGCATGCCATGCTTGAACTGACCGCCCGGACCTCTGTCAGCGTGGCTCCCATCACCCTTCCACTCCCCACCGCCACGGAACCGTGGGAGATCATACGCGATCTGGCGGATGGCTCCCACGGCTCCATGGCCGATGCCGCATCCGAGTTCGTCTTCAGTTCCCCGTTCGCTGAACGGGACATCGATTTTCAGGCCTACTGCGCCCAATCTTTCCCCCCTGAACTCCCCATTCTCGATGGCTGCGAGAATCTGATGCACCGCATCCACGCCGACTTTGCATTTGACCCCACCGCCACCACTGTGGCGACTCCGCTGAGACAGGTTTTCAAAAAGAGGCGCGGCGTGTGCCAGGATTTCGCCCACCTCCAGATCGCCTGCCTGCGCTCAATCGGCCTCCCGGCCCGCTATGTCAGCGGATATCTGGAAACCCAGCCACCCCCTGGAAAACCGCGCCTCGTCGGGGCCGACGCCTCCCACGCATGGGTGCAGGCATGGTGTGGTCCCGGCTTTGGATGGATCGACATGGACCCCACTAACAACACCTTCCCCTCCGAACGCCACATCACCCTCGCCTGGGGTCGTGACTTCGGTGACGTAAGCCCCTCCCGGGGAGTGCTCGCCGGAGGGGGAAACCACAAACTCCATGTGGCAGTCGATGTGGCGCCGATTCTGGGATGACCCCAACAAGCCAACCAACTTGACGCCGCCCGGACTTCTCCCCCTCCGGCAATCCCTTCAGGAGTTTCGAGATGGGCATGGGCGCTGCACGTTTTCCGCAGGGTCCGGGAAAAATCTCGCGCGGAGCCGCGGAGAACGCGGAGAAGAAGGGGTTGGGTTCTCTGCCTCCTGGCGCGCCTGCGCGCCAGATACCTATTCCGTCCAGTGCCTCGCAACCTCATCGACTTTGTCTCCGCAAGATCGTATTTGGACCCGTTGTTGGCCCCGTCTATTCAGTGTCTTGCAACCTTCGTTGACCTAATTGCCTTCTGGCAAACCTCCCATTCCCATCCGGGAACGCCAATGGCGTTCTGCAACAAAGCCCGTTGCGCTGTCAGGGATGTTCCCATGGGTATCGTCCCGCCACATTGCTATCCTTCTCTCCCATTGCCCCTATTCCCCTCCGGGAACGCCAACGACGTTCCACCACAAAGCCCGTTGCGCCGTCAGGGACGTGTCACTGGGTAATGTCCCGCGGGACTGCGCCACTTTTCTCACATTGCCCCAAATTTACCTCCTGGAACGCCAACGGCGTTCTGCCACAAAGCCCGTTGCGCCCTCAGAGATGTGCCACTGCATAATGTCCCGATAGATTGCGCCACTTTTCTCACATTGCCCCAAATTTACCTCCGGGAACGCCAACGGCGTTCTGCCACAAAGCCCGGGGTTGCGCGGTTCTCCGCGCTACCCCGGGTGCGTGCGGGAGGTTTGCAACAACCACAACGTGGTTGTGCCGGAGAAACGAACGTGTGGACCACCACGCACAGGGCGGGTTGCGATATTGTAAACCCATGAT
>CAIWMU010000198.1 GCA_903913865.1 uncultured Verrucomicrobia subdivision 3 bacterium | reverse complement strand
TCGTGCCGATCGACATCGTTTACGAAGATGGCTTCGCGCCGATCTCCCCGGCTGACCACATGGTAAATCGCTCCAGGATATTGCACTCGCGGTTTGCGCGGCATGGTCCAAACCTGCCACCATTCCCCAGCTTGAGTCAACTATAAAATGCCAAATGCTATGGTTTGACCCTTTTACTTTATTTTGTAGCGATCCAGAACGGGTTGTTGAAAATACAGTTGGGAAAATTTTCGCACCCCAAAACAAACTTGCTGTATAATCCTCCTTTTTTGGGGGATGGAAAACCAGCTGGCTATCGGCGTCACGGGCGGGGCAAGGCCCGTCCAGCTGGAAGTCTTACGGGGGGATTAGCCGAGGGGAAGCGCAGTCAATGGCCCTGCGCGGCGAAGTCTGTCTCGCGGGGGAAGGGATGAGCGACGGCTTCTGAGCTTTGCCTATAACTTAAGGCGTCCACTCGGAATACGTGGAAGTATGAACTTCGGGGCCAAATTCCCTTCCGAGTTCAAAACTAATACGGTCTTCGATTTCCTGGTATTTCGAGGTCTTGACACCGGTCACGTTCGCGTGAGCGAGATGTATGCTTAGGCGGTCCTTCCTAGTGGCTCTGATCTCTTGAGGATATGCCTCGTCAAGAAGCATCCGATTGAGCCGATACAGGTCATAGCCGCGAGGATTCTGCTGGATGAGCTTTAGTGCGTCTGGCGATAGCCGCACACCAGCAAAGCGGGCTGCCTCGTATAGCGAGCCACCACGGAAGATGACGTTGTTGAAATCCCTGCTAAGGGCAGTCTGCAATTTTGAGTCCTGCCCACCCCTATAGGTGGACAATAGATTCAACGTCTCAGCTGCCAACTGGGTCCTTAGGAACTGCGACAGCACATCATTGTCAGAAGGATGTTTGAGTTTCTCGGCAATGGTCTCAAGACCGGGGATATCATTGGTCGAAGTTATTCCGGGATTGTCCCGCGCTAAGGCCATCGTAATCGAATATGGCGCGTGCGTAAGGCTGTTTTGGTCCAGCAGGTAGCTCCTGATGAGGCTATATGGTTTTCGGGCGTTGTTCCTAAAGCCGAACTCCTGCGCGATGGAGTCGAGTTGCTTGTCCACTGCCATGAGGTTGGTTTCTGTCGCCGGAACCTCCCACGCCGTCACGTTGACCTTCGGTGCAACGGCCCGATGCGCCGTGGTGCAAGCCGTCACGAGAATCAAACACGATAGTGCTGTGGCGACTGCAACAGCACGCGGCGCAGATGCTTGCAGACGAATGTGCTGAACCGGAGTCAATACCATATAAAACTCCTCGTGGCGCAGAGAGCGTTAAAGGCTGTATACCGGAAGCCCAGTCAGCACGTAAATCAGAAGGCACTTGTAGCGCTGGCAGTTATTACCCGCCAGGGCCGCCATACGGTCGGCGGTGCCGGAAGGCATGATAATTCCCCCGTTTACTGACTGCATTAAATCCTGCAACTTCCACTTGGTAAAACGGTCGCTGGAGCAGGGACACTTCGGCTTTATTTGGGGTGAAGGTAAACCAGCGGCGATGCCAGCACCGGTTGCGTCCGCGCAGTTATTGCCCCAGCACCAACTCGTGCCAGCTTGTTGAGCGTTTGCTAGCCATGCCGCTACGGCGCTCTCGTCCAGACAGTCGAGGCAAACCTGGGACGGCGTTTGTCCAAGATAATGATCCGCATCCTGCTGCTCATTATGCCACTGAGAAGAGGGGTCCCCGTCTTGGGCAGGCCAGAAGCTTATGTAAGCTCCACTGTCGCACTTTAGCGCCGAATGGCCGCCGACGGAGATTCCACCATGTGTTGGCCCAATTCCGGGAGAGTATGTGAGCAAACAGCACTTCTTTCCGAGGACATCCCAGCGATTAACTGAATCATTACCCACGAACGAATAGAGATTTAGTCCTCCTTTCTCCGCAATCGGGTCCCTGCTCAGCCAGCCTCCTGTCGAGGTCTTGAGATAGCGAAGCCCGTAGTAAAGCAAATCCGTCTCGTCATCCTGGTATTTGGTTGAGAACCGGAAAGGATTGGCCTTGGCCATCGGCCCTGTAGCGCGGATGACTTCACCGAAGGGGCCGTATTCGTAGCGCGCCGAATCAGTGCCATCCGCAGCGTTGACCAACAACGACACGTTGCCATTGCCGTCGTGGGCGACGAAGTGGGTTGAGGGTTGGTTGTTGAGGGTGGAAGTGTCGCGAAGCCACAGCAGCCCGCCAACGCCGCCTGCCCCTTGGAACGTGCCGGAGAGGTCCGTCCCCCAGGCGAAAGAACGCAATAAAGTGTTATCTGCCCCCAGCACGGCGACAAGGTTCCAGCCGTCGTAAACGAAGCGGTTGGTCAGGGCAGGCAGGTAAATGGTGCCGTTGTTTGTGTAAACCACCTTCTGAATGCGCCGCCCCTGGGGATCGTAGCTGAACTCGAGCCTGCGCTTCGCGGCAGATGGCACACCGGCCGCGCTCTCCATGGAGACCAGCCGGTTCCCGGCATTCCAGGAGTAACTCCACCGGCTGTCGGCGGTCAGGTTCCCGTCGCTGTCATGGGTGAAGGTTTCCTGCCTTGCTGCG
>CAIWMU010000197.1 GCA_903913865.1 uncultured Verrucomicrobia subdivision 3 bacterium | reverse complement strand
GCCCGGGGCGGTGCGAACGCCTTTCCAATCCCCCATGCGGACGGCCTGCTTTGAGCCGCCTTCGTGGAATTCCCAGTAGAGGAATTCGTGCTGGTTGGTCTGGGCTCGGCCCATAAGGGCGGGGAGCATGTTGATCCCGTCGATCTGTTGGGGAGCCTCAGCCCGGGCGAGAGCGGTGAGGGTCGGGAAGACATCCCAGAAGGCCCAAACCTGGTCGCTTACTTTCCCGGCGGGGACCTTGCCGGGCCACCAGGCGATCATGGGAACGCGGATGCCACCATCGTAAAGATCACGCTTGATGCCCCGGTGGGGGCCTGAGCTGCGGAAGAATTCCGGCTTCACGCCCCCCTCGCGGTGGGGTCCGTTGTCGCTGGTGAAGAGGATCAGGGTGTTGTTGTCGATTTTGGATTGGGTGAGCTTGTCGAGCAGGCGGCCCACATCTGCATCCAGGCGGGTGATCATCGCGGCCTTGTTCTTTTCCGGCTGCGGCCAGGTTTCCGAGGAGTAGGGGGAGTCGGAAGGGGTCTGCATGCCGTTGCCGGAGCGGGCACCCTCCTCATTGTTCGCGTGGGGGATGGTGTAGGCGAGGTAGAGAAAGAACGGTTTTTGCTTGTTGTAGTTGTCCGGCTTGTTGATTCGCACAAAATTCAGCGCGGCGGTGGTGAACAGGTCGTGAGAATAGGATCTGCGCTGGTTGGCGAGGTTCTCATCCAGAGGCAGTCTTCCATCGAACCCGGTGTGGGGATCGAAGCGCCAGAGGTGTGTGGGGTAATAGTCGTGGGCGTGGGTTTGGTCGAGGTAACCGACGAACTCGTCAAATCCCTGTTTTTGAGGCACTCCGGAGGTGTTCTCGTTTCCGAGGCCCCATTTCCCGACCAGCCCGGTATGGTAACCGGCTTGTTGCAGGGAGCGGGCAAGGGTGGTGGTATCAGCGGGAAGGGGGATGTTGGCGTTGCCACGGATCACGGCGTGGCCGGAGTGAAGGCCGGTCATCAGGGAGCAGCGGGAGGGGGCGCAGACGGTGCTGCCTGAATAAAAGCTGGTGAAGCGGGTGCCCTCGGTGGCGATCCGGTCGAGGTTGGGGGTTTTGATGAGCTTCTGACCGTAGGAGCCGAGATCGCCGATGCCGAGGTCATCGGCCACGATCAAAATGATGTTGGGCTTGCGGGGTGCGGGCGGTCTGGGTGCGGCATTTGTTTCGGCTGCCTGTGGCTGGATGGCCAGAAACAGGGAGGCAAAAACCATCCCGAATCGAAGGATACAGCGGCCTGGAAACGCGAGTTTGGTCATCGTCCGGGCAATTTGGCTGATCCCTTGGTCATCGTCCACCCATAATTTCCCATTGCATTTGGGCCCAATCCGGGCAATTTGTTGGAAAACATGCCAGACGATCCGAAGCCTCAAACCGAATCTTCAGAAGCGCAGCGGCCCGGTCCAAACCGGGGGCGCGGGCGCCGGTCCAGCCGCGGACGACGGCCCCGTGGGGGCCGCGGTCGGCCGAACGAGCCGAGACCACCGTTGGATCCTGCTCCCGGACAACCACATCCAGAGACAGCCGATGAGCCCGGGGACACCCAGGAGGCCCCCGAATCCGACGTCCGCGAATTCCGCGATGACGAGCCGACCGAGCCCGGTTACAGGGATGAGCCGTTGGACAGGGAGGATTCCGGGGAGGATCGGTCTGACGAGCCTGAGGAGGACCGAGTGCCAGCATCCGAAGAGGATTCCGACCGGCGTGGGGATATTTCACGCGATAGAGAATTTGAGAGAACGGGCGAAGATCAGAGAAGTGAACAGCCCGAGGAGCCGACCGGCGCACCCGCCAACGCGGCGCCGCGTGACCGGGAGCCGGAACGGGATCGTGATCGCGACAGGGATCAGGACCGGGGCAGAGACCGTGATCGGGATCAGGACCGCAGCCGCGAGGGGCAGGGGGACAGGAGTCGTGATCCCCGCGATTCCCGTGACCCGCGCGATCCCCGGGATCAACGTGACCCACGCAATGACCGTTTTCGTGATCGGGACCGTGACCGTCGGCGTCCCCCCGTTCAGCCGATGCGCCCGGTGCCACCGCCCGCGCAGAAGCCCCCGCCGCCTTTCCAGCCTGCCCAGCCTCAGACGATCCAGGGTGCGATTGACGAGGTCAACCGGATCATTGAATCGCTCAAGGAATCTCTGGAAGGAATGGAAGAGGTGCTCGAAACCCTTGAACTGGCAGAGCGCCAGAAGGATGCTGACGAGAGGGAGATCGAACAGCTGCGCCGGACCATGAGGCCGATGAGGCCCCGGGATGGGGGCGGTGCCCCGCAGCAGGGTCCGAGGCATTGACCGGTCTTTGAGCGATTTTCTTGCAAACCAGCAGGGCATTAATCGCATTGGCAGAGCATCTGGTGGAGCGCCTTCGGCGCCTGAGTTTCGGGCCGCCCGTCACGCACGTTTACAATCCCCTGGAATACGCCTGGGGACCCCACCGCGAGTATCTTGAGCGGTTCGGGCGCGGGCGGAAGCGGGTGTTGTTCCTGGGGATGAACCCAGGCCCTTTTGGAATGGTGCAAACCGGGGTGCCGTTTGGCGAGGTGGCTGCCGCGCGGGACTGGATGGGAATCCGGGCCGCTGTGCTCCAGCCCAAACTGCAGCACGGGAAGCGGCCCATTCAAGGGTTCGCCTGTCCCCGCTCCGAGGTGAGCGGGCGTCGGTTGTGGGGCTTCTTCGCGGCACAATTTGGTTCCCCCTGGAACTTCTTCAAAGATCATCTGGTGATGAATTACTGCCCGCTTGCCTTCCTTGAGGAATCGGGCAAAAACCGGACTCCCGACAAGCTGGCTCCCGAAGAAAGGGAGGCTCTCCATGCCGCGTGTGATGAACACCTGCTCGGTGTGGTAAAGGCTGTGCAGCCGGAGTGGGTCGTGGGGGTCGGGGGCTTTGCACGGGACAGGGCAACGCTTGTCTGCGGAGAGCATGTGGCCACGCGGATCGCCACCATTCTGCATCCGAGCCCGGCGAGTCCTGCGGCGAACAGGGATTGGGCCGGATCGGTGCTGAAACAGCTTCACGCTGCGGGTGTCTGGCACGGGCCTGAAGAGGGCCGCTGATTTTGAGGAACTACATGAGACTGGAAAGAACCATGCCGGTGATGACGGGGGGGCGGTTTCGGAGCGGTTTGTTGCCATTCCTGTTAATGCTTCTGATTGGCTTCCAGGCGGCGGGTCGCGCGCCTGAGGACCTGCACACCCTCGACTGCCGGGGGCTGAAATCGCTGGATCTGGGCCAGGAGACAAACGCAGTCCGTGTGTGGGAGGAGATGCACCTGCTCTCCGCCCTGCAGGGGATTGTAAACCGGGGTTCGCCAAGATTATATCTTTTGTATTGTTCCGAGTTCGGTGTTGAGACCGACCAGTTCTGGTTGGATTGGCTGCGGGGGGAGGACGGGTGGCTGAAGAAAACCCGTGTGATTCCCCTGGCATCGGTCGAGGAGGCGGTCCGGGTCTATCGCCAGTTCTTTGATGGGCTGGTGGTTTATGATCCCGCAGTGCCAGCCACATCCTGTCTCGCCTCCACTGCGGCGGGCTGCCTGGAACTGTTGCCCGTCCGCTACAGCACAGCCAGCAACTCCGTGTTCACCCTGCTCACCGAAAAATTAAAGATTCCGGTGCGGCTCTGGCTGGTGAACCGGGATGGCACTTCCAAATTCACAGGCACCGGCAAGCTGCCCGATTTCGATGAACCCTCCTCGGGAAGCGCCAAGGCGGATGCCTACCGGTGGGCGGTGAAGAGGTTTATCGAGACCAGGGCAGTCGATCCCCATTTCGCAGCTTATTACCTTGATTCTTACTGGCTCAAGAAGCCGCGGTCCGGTCCGGCGGATCTCCACACCCTCTCCAACCACGACTATTTCATCGCCCGCCGCGCCTTCTTTTTTGATCTTTCACCTTGGGGTGATGAGGCGCCTGTGGATGATCCCGGTCAGGCCATGGGCCTGGACAAGAAGGTGCTGCTGGAGGTGCTCGCCGCGTTGAACCGGCAGGCCTCGAACCAGATCATCAAAATCGGCGGATTCCCCCCGTGGCCCTACAAATACACCACCGCCGGCAACAGCGGCAAGCATGAGGGGGTCCCCACCGAGTGGGAGTTCACCCGGATTATTTCCCAGTATAGTGCCTATCATGAGGCGGATGCCGCCGCGCCCGGGGGGATGGCGAATGCGTCGCTTTTCGCGAATTACCCTCTGAAGGAGCGTTACCCCCAGCCGAACCGCAAGCCGGGTCGCGCGGATTGGGAGAAGGCTGGACTCCTCACACCCGAAGGGCGCCCGGTGGCAAAGCTGTTTGTTGGGCATTACGTCGGGGACTATGACGCTCCGTCGTGGCTCTACCGGGCTGTGCCGGCCTTCTTTGCGGACCGGCAGCGCGGGGTGGTTCCGATGGGTTGGTCATTTGACCCGAATCTGGCCGACCGCGCTCCGCAGGTGCTGGCCTACGCCTACCGGCATGCCACCACGAATGACTTTTTCATCGCGGGAGATTCCGGGGCTGGATACCTGAACCCGGTCGGGCTGAGCCAGCGCCCGGATTCCGGCTTACCCCCGGCATTGGAGGCATGGGGGGCGCACTGCGAAAAGTATTACCGGCGCTGGGACATGACCATCACCGGGTTTGTGCTGGATGGTTCGAGCGGCGCCTCGGGCGATCGGGAGTTTTCCGTCTATGCCCGTTTCAGCCCGGATGGCTGCGGGACCCACATGGAGAGGGGCCCCCGCATGATCAAGCAGATCGCCACCTGCCCGGAGCGGGACCTGCCGGATTCCGAGGTGGAGGCGGCGCGTGTGATAGGGCGCACGGCCAAAAGTGGCGCGGGGAAGACGGGCTTTCTCTGGGCCCGCAGCATTTTGAAAACGCCCTCCTGGTATGTGAAGGTGCAGCAATCGTTGCGCGAACAGTTTCCCGATGAAGCCGTGGTTTTCGTGGACCCCTACACCTTTTTCGGGCTGGTGGGGTTGTCGGAAGCGCAAAAGAAGTAGGGAGGGAGCCCCCATCCCTTCTCCGGCGGGTCAGAGCCGGTGCAGTTGGTATTCCGCCTGATGCGGATGGGCGTGGAGGAGGCTGTGGGGACGTTCCAGCCCATGGGCCAGCATCAGTTCCTCGTTTGCCAGCAGTTCCAGGGTCTCCCCCTGCGCCACAAGTCGGCCGGAATCCAGAATGATGCTTCGCTGGCAGAGGTCCACCGCCAGTTCCAGATCGTGCGTCGCGAGGATCTTCGCCCCCGGCAGACCCCGCAGCAAGGCTTTGAATTCCCTCCTCCCACGCGGGTCCAGATCGCTCGTCGGCTCATCCAGAACCAGAATGGATGGACGGCACGCCAGCACCCCTGCCAGGCAGACACGCCGCTTTTCGCCGTGGCTCAGCCGGTGCGGCTCCCTCGCCTCAAAGCCCGGGAGCCCCACCCGGGAGAGGCAGTCCGAAACCAGCCTGTTCAGATCCGTTCCGGTGATGCCAAGCTGTCGCGGGCCGAAGGCCACATCCTCAAACACAGTGGCCGAGATGATCTGGTCCTCCGGGTCCTGAAAGAGCAGGCCGACCTTGCGGCGGATTTCGGGGAGGTTCCCCGGCTGGATGGGATCGCCATCAATCCATATGCGCGGGGCACCCTCGAATTGCTCCGGCAGCAGCCCGTTGAGATGCAGGAGCAGGGTCGATTTGCCCGCCCCGTTCGGTCCGAGCAGGGCAACGCACTCGCCGGGTTGCACCTCGAAGGAAATGCGGTCCAGGGCGGGCGTTGCCCGCTGTGGGAAGCGGTAGGAAAGGTCCTTGATGGTCAGGGCGGCTGGCATGTCATTTCCATCCCCGGGCGCACATGGCCAGGTAGATGCGTTCGGCACGGTTTGCGGAGCGGATGAAGAGCTGGCCGATGATGTTGCCGAGGGTATTCCATTCGAGGCGGCCCCGGCGGGAAAAGGTGCGGCTGGAGCGGGCCCGCTGCATGCGGTGTGATTCCTCCCGCAGCACGGGCAGGTAGCGCACCATCAGCGCCAGGGTGGAGAGCATGATCGCGGGAAAATGGATCCGGCGCAGCAGGGCGAGGATTTCGGGGAACGGAGTGCTCCAGGTCAGCAGCAGGAGGGCGATGATGCACAGGTTGCTTTTGATGATCGCGGCCGCCACCGGGGTGGCTGCACCTGGGTTGAGCAGGGGAAGGAGGACCAGCCCAAGGATGAAGAATTCCGCCACGAGCAACCGCCGGAGCATGAGGCGCAGCGGCGGGCGCGCTGTGAGCCACACTCCCGCCAGAAGGACCAGCGGAAGGAACATCGCTGGATGTGGCACAGCCGGCAGCAGTGCGTTATAGATCACCAGTGCCAGCGTCGCAGAGAGCTTTGCCCATGCTGGCACCCTGTGCAGCCAGGATTGACCGGTCGGATCGTTTTGCTGGCTCACTGCGGCTTCTCCCCGCCCCTTTGGGGCACCAATACCCGGGCCAGGGCGTAAGCGGCCCCGAAGCAAATGACCGTTCCGACAAGCCCTGCAACCGAGGTTGCGGCGGAGGCTGAGGCAATCATCGGGAACCGGTAATCCGCCATCGGCGTCGCGATGAGGTGTTCCCCCGCCTTGTGGGCAATCCCGAAGTGTTCCGCCACCGATTCCAGCCCGTCCGGCCACGGACACGCAAAGGGGGCTACGAACACGGCAAGCCCAAGGGAAAGGAGCAGCCCGTAACCGGCTGTTGTGGCCGTCGATTCGACCCCGGCGGCACCGAAGCCGGCCACAAGATCCGGCCGCGTCCTTAGCACCGCCAGCACGATCAATCCCGTGGCCAAACCCTCCCCCACGCCGATCAGCATGTGGAGGTTGGCCATCGCCGGAAAAGCCATCCCCCAGGGAATGGTCCCGCTGAATGCCAGTTGCCCGGCGCAACTTAGCGAGGCCAGCACCGTGCCGCACCAACCCGCAAATGCCGCCGCGCAAACTGTTCCCCGGACCGGGTCCCCCCCCAACAGCCGTTGCGCGATCTTGAAAATGAAATGCCCGCCGCAGGTCCCCACGATCGCCATGTTGAAGACATTGGCCCCCAGGGAGAGCAACCCGCCATCCGCAAACATCAGGCACTGCACCATCAGCACGCACGTGATCACGATGATGGCCGCACTGGGCCCCAGAAGCACGGCGGAAAGCACCCCGCCAATCAGGTGCCCGGAGGTGCCACCCGTGATGGGGAAATTCACCATCTGCGCTGCGAAAACAAAGGCGGCCGAAAGGCCCAGAAAGGGGATCCGGCGCGGCACCAGCTGCGTCCGGGTCCGCCGCACAGCCAGTGCAATGCCCGCCGCCGCCGCTCCGCCTGAGAGCAGCGCCGTCCTGGCGTCCAGAAAACCATCGGGCAGGTGCATGATAACGAGTCCGAAATCCGGGCTCACTTTAGGTCCCAATGGCAGGAGGCGCAACAACCGTGTGACAAATTAACTAAATAGTATGACGAAACTGCGGGCCCGACATGTTCGACGGATTCCCGATCCACCGGGGGATGTGGGTCATCGAAACGTTCCAACACCCAATTTCCCGGGGTGGCATGGTTCTTACCTCCTGTGCCGGGCGGGTGATTTTGGAGTGTTCCCGCAGGGGGTGTGGTGATAATTTTGGCGTGAGAGTCATATTTGCATGAAAACCAATTTTGTGAGCGCGGCCGTTCGGCTGCTTGCGGGAAGTGTGGGCAGGAGATGTGGATTGCGGGGCGGCCTGCCGCTGGCCCTGCTGCTTTCTGCCAGTGCCGGGGCGCAGGTTGTTCCGCCGGAGAGCCTCGTGCTGGATGGCATCCCCCCTGTGGCGTCAGAGCTGCGGGCCAGGGTCGGCCCCTATCTGGAGACCCGGGCCGCCACGTTCAGTGGCTGGCACCCCACGCGCCGCGAGGTGCTCATCACCACCCGCTTTGCTGATACCATGCAACTGCACCAGGTGCGGGCCCCCGGCGGAGCGCGGCGGCAGCTCACCTTCGGTTCGGAGCCGGTTTCAGGCGCATCCTACCGGCCGCACACGGCGGAGTTCGCCATTTACAGCCAGGATGTCGGCGGCGGGGAGTTTTTCCAGCTCTACCGTTACGATCCCGCGAATGGCCGGTCCACCCTCCTCACGGATGGCAAATCCCGGAATGAAAGCGCCAATTGGGCCAGGAGCGGCAAATGGCTCGCCTACACCTCCACACGGCGCAACGGGCGCGACAACGACATCCACATCATGGACCCTGCCAAACCCGGCAGCGACCGCTGTGCGCTGGAGGTGTCCGGTGGCGGCTGGAGTGTCCAGGACTGGTCGCCGGATGAAAACTCCCTGCTGCTGGGTGAATATGTCTCCATCAACAAGAGCCACCTGCACCTGCTGGACCTGAAGACCGGTGTCGTGCGCCGCATCACCCCGGACCAGACCGGGGATGTTTCCTACGGCAGCGCCCGGTTTTCGAAGGATGGGAAAACGTTTTTTGCGGTCACGGACATGGGGTCTGAATTCAGGAGGGTGGTGGAGTTTGTCCTTCCGGCTGCGGGCGGGGCCGCCATGCAGAAGCGGGTCCTCACGGCCCGCATCAACTGGGATGTCGGCGGGCTGGAGCTTTCCCCGGATGGCAGGCACCTGGCGTTCGTGGCCAATGAGGCCGGCCCCGGTGTGATCCATGTGCTGGATGCCCGCACCGGTGCGGAAGTCAGGCTCCCCCGGCTCCCCGCAGGGGTGATCGCGGGCCTGAACTGGCACGAGAACAACCGGGACATCGGCTTCACCCTCAGCTCTGCGAGGTCCCCTTCCGATGTGTATTCCATCGATATCAAGGCCGGCACCGTGGAGCGGTGGACTGAGAGCGAGACCGGCGGGCTTAACGCAGCCGCCTTCGTGGAGCCGGAACTGGTCCGGTTCAAGAGCTTTGACGGCCTCGAAATTTCCGCCTTCGTTTACCGGCCCGATCCCCGCCGGTTCCCCGGCAGGCGGCCCGTGCTCATCAACATCCACGGCGGTCCGGAGTCCCAGTCGCGGCCCGGGTTCATCGCCCGGAACAATTACCTGATCGGGGAGCTGGGCGTCGTCCTGGTCTATCCCAACGTGCGCGGCTCGGATGGCTATGGAAAAACCTTCCTCACCCTGGACAACGGGTTCAAGCGGGAGGATTCCGTGCGGGACATCGGCTCCCTGCTGGACTGGCTGGGCCGGGATGCCGGGGTGGATTCCGCCCGCATGGGTGTCATGGGCGGGAGCTACGGCGGCTACATGGTGCTGGCCTGCATGACCCACTACAGCGACCGCCTCCGCTGCGGCGTGGATATTGTCGGCATCTCCAACTTCCTCACCTTCCTCCGCAACACCCAGGATTACCGGCGCGACCTGCGGCGGGTCGAATATGGGGATGAGCGGGATGAGAAGATGCGGGACTTCCTCGGCACCATCTCCCCCACCGCCAGTGTGAAAAAGATCACCCGCCCCCTCCTCGTCGTGCAGGGAAAGAACGACCCCCGTGTGCCCGTCACCGAGGCCGAGCAGATGGTGAAGGCCATCCGGGACAATGGCGGG
Source organism: uncultured Verrucomicrobia subdivision 3 bacterium (assembly GCA_903913865.1). Lineage (GTDB taxonomy): Bacteria > Verrucomicrobiota > Verrucomicrobiia > Limisphaerales > UBA8199 > UBA693. The sequence continues at coordinate 18,672 of CAIWMU010000197.1, read as the reverse complement.
ACGGCCTGGTATTTGATGGCCCGGGACGAGGGGCACGGGTTCGCAAAGAAGAAAAACTCCGATTTCCAGTTCCTTGCCACCATCACCTTTCTGGAGGAGAATTTGATTCGTTGATCGCGGCAGCGGAATTTCGCTTGCACATTCGGGAGAAAGCTGGTTGATTGTCAGGACACGGTTCGCGCATATGGCGGAATTGGCAGACGCGCTACTTTGAGGTGGTAGTGGGGTAACCTGTGCAGGTTCAAGTCCTGCTATGCGCACCATGTTTCTACGGGTGCTTTGGTGATCGGTCCAGACCTCGCCTTCGACAGTTCACATCTTTCTCCCTCCTATTAAGGCTTTTATAGAAGGCAACAATGGGAACGGCGTTTTGAAGGGGATTTGTTACCTTTGGGTGCTTCTGTTCGATTGATTTTTCCACTGTCCGTCATTCGGGGCAACCTCAGTTTGATGTCCCCTTTGTTACCTTTGTTTGCTTCTGTTCAAACCGGTTTTTCGGGTGGTTGGCAGGGGGGTGGTTAGCGGATCGTTTTTGCTTTGAAGGTCACCTGGATGGGGCGGGCGGGGGCACCGGGGTTGGGGATGAGGATGAAGGTGTCGGTGATCTCGGGGTTCCACTCCGCGCCGGAGGTGATCTTTGCGCTGCTGATTCTGCCGGGGAGGAATGCGATGAAGGGTCGGCCGCCGCGCTGGGAGCCGTTGCGGTTGATGGGGTCGTAGGACTTTTCGCCGCGTTTCGGGGTGATGGTGAGTGTCCAGGAGCCGGACTTTTCCTCGAGGGTTTGTTCCCAGGCAGTGGCGGCAGGGGCCATGCGGGCGATCCAGGCGGGATCCCCGTAGAAGGCGACGGTGTCGCGGTCGTAGCAGAGGCCGTGCAGGTCCTGGGAGTTGAGGCTGGCGGTGCGGGCTTTGGGGGAGGGAGGGATGGTGGCGGTTGGGGCTCCTTCCGCATTCAGGGTGGAGGATTCGGCGCCGGGGAAATGGGTTTTGAGGCGGTGGATGAGGGCCTGTTCGTTGGCGAAAAAGGCCTCGGTGAAGGTGTAGCGACCGGGCTGTTCCACAAAAAAGTCGAGGCAGCCCCATCCGGCATAGCCATACCAGGAGGGGACGGTGTAGCCGATCATCTGCTTCACCCCGGCGCTGTTCATCCAGGCGAGAGCCATGGCATCGCGGCCATCCACATGGCCCATGAGGCAGTTGCCGATGGGGAGGTAAACCTTCGGGTTGGGGGATTGGATGGGGAGCCTGTGTTTGGCGGTGTCGAGGCCGTAGAGGAGACCGTTCTCGCACCGGAATGAGCCGTTCCGGTAGGTGTAGCCGATCTGCCAATCCCGCTCGGTGGCGTGCCCGGAGGTGACAAAAAGATCGGCCTGGTAATCGACGAGAGAACTGACGAGGGATGCGGTGGTGTCGTCGGGGCCTTTGAGGGTCTGGATGGGGCCGCCTTTCTCTTTTTTGACGTGTTTGTTTTTCACGAGTTCATCATACCAAAGCCCCTGCTCGCACATTTCGAGGGCGACATCCGTGCCGGATGCGACTTTGCGGACGGTGAGGGGCTCGCGGTGCAGGGCGGTGCGGAGGGCGCTCTGGGCATCATACCCGGTGAGGATGCCCCAGAAGCAATCGGTGTAGGGATCTTCATCCAGCCGGCGGGTGAGGTTGTGGATCCGGGCGACGTAGTCGCGTCCGGCTTCGTCCGGCTGGGCGACGAAGCAGGCGAACCGGGGGAATTGTTTGCGGAGGGAGGGAAGGACTTCCTCCAACTGCTGGCGATAGGTCCAGACGGTGGCGTGGTGGTTGGATTTCAGGGTGGAGACAACGCGGGCCCATGCGGGATCGGCCTGGGTGCGGGCGGAGACGATGATGGCGTAGTCGGGCGGGGTGGCGGCGGCGGCTTCCCTCGCAGCAAGGGCGCAAAGGGCGGAGGCCAGCAGGCAGGTCAGCGGGCGGGTGAATGAATGATCGCGCATGGGGGTAGGATAGGGATTGCGGGGAGTGTTTACAATCCGCGTGAGGAGGGAATGGGGGAGGGGGAAATTACGAATTAAAAATTAAGAATTGGGGAGTGGGATGGAACCGCAAATGGACGCCGGGGGGACGTGAATGGGGGAACGCCCTTGTGGATAGGCGTTGACCGATTTGCCGCGCCAGGGGTCAGTGCCGTCACTTTTTTTAAACGACAAAAAAAGTGAGAACTGACCCCATGGCGCTCGGGCGTTGACCGATCTCCCGCGCGGGGAGGCGCTTTGTGCGTGGGTGTTGACCGATTTCCCGTGCCAACGGATGGCATGTTTCCGCCGCGCCAACGGCGCAGAATGAGAAAGCCCAGGCCAGCGGCCTGGGTGGATGTGATAATAATGGAACAGGAGGGCTGCAGGCCCGAGATATCCGTTCCGGCCATGAACACCGGATAGGACATTGGGCCAGAGGGCCGGTTTCATGCGATGGAAAAGTCGGATGTTTTACACGAAGGCACGAAGCCACGAAGGGGGGAGGCTGGTTGCGCCGGCCCCATTCGTGGCGTTGGGGGGAGGGTAGGGGAGAACCGCAAATGGACGCTGGGGGACGTGAATGGGGGAACGCCCTTGCGGACGGGTGTTGACCGATTTGCCGCGCCAGGGGTCAGTGCCGTCACTGTCGAGCCCGGCTGGGGCCGGTCTCAACAGATGAGAACTGACCCCATGGTGCTCGGCGGCGCAATTACTGGACGTAGTAGGCGCGGTAGAAGACCGTGTCGGTGGCGGGGAGTTTGAGCCAGTTGACGAGGCCGGTGGAGGGGCTGCCAGCCACGGGTTCGCCCACGTTGGACCAGGGTCCCGCCGGGGTGGGGGCGCTCTGGAGCTGGTATTTGTGTGCGGGAAGGGCTTTGAGTTCGAGGTCGGTGCCGGATTGGGAGCTGTGGATTGCGAGGTTGCCAATGGATCTGCCGGGGTAGAGTTCAACGCCGACATTGACGCTGGTCGTGGCGCTCTGGCTGTAGTTGTCGCGGATTTTGTAGGTGAAAGTGTCGTCGGTGCCGGGATCGGGAACGGGAGGGATGTAGTTGATCTGAGTTCCCTGCACGGTGACGGTGCCGCCCAGGGCGGTGGTGGGGGAGGTGAGGCTGTCGAAAATGGCTCCGGGGCTGTCGTTGGCGAGGAGGGCGGCGATGGAAAAGGCGTTGGTGGCGGCAAAGAGGCGTGTCACCTGGTCAGGGATGGCGGATGGGGGCGGGGGCAGTGCTGTCACATTCAACTCAAACGACCCCTGGGATGCTGCACGGGTGGCATCGACCGCCTCGAGCACGATGGTGTAAGGGCCGCCAACCGGTTGGGCGCCCGTGAGGGTCACGACGCCGGTCAGAGAATCGACGCTGATGGCACCGGTGTAGCCCCCCCTGCTGACGAGAGCGACGTGGTCCAGCCCGGCAGGAGCTTGAAGGGTTCCCGGCCTGACCTGCAGGCTATTCCCGGACATCACGGATTGGGGGGATGGATAGGTTACTTTCGTTCCTGACAGGAGTGTGGTGGTGACCTCGCTCCAGGTGGATTTTGTGCGGTCCCAATTGACATTCAACTGGGCGGTGGGGGTTCCATCCTTGCCGAAGGTCAGGAAATTCATGCTGGCCTTGCCGTAATCAAGCTGGATGGCTTCGGAAACCGTGGTGTCTCCAGAGGAGGAGACCCAGTTGATCGAACTGACCTTCGCCAGGGACAGGGTGACGCTGTAAAACGGGGCCGGAAAGCTGGTGAGCAGGGATGCGCGGCGGAGGGCCAACTCTACCGACAGGGTGCTACCCTTTCCAGCGGTCTGAAGCAGCACCGGGGTGGCAGCGTCAACCACTTTGCTGAACTGGAACGAGCCGGTGATTGTGATGCTGGTGGCAGGGGGTGTGGCAATCACGCTCTGGAATGACTGGTCGGTGGCCGAAATGGGAATCCAACCGGAAGAGGCCGGGAACTGCTGGTCCGCAGAGGAGCCGGTGAGCGTGCCACCGGCGGTGGGAAGGAAGCGGACAAAACCATCCAACTGCTGGGCAAAAGCGCAGCTCGCGCCAAGCCAGAAGGCAACGCACCATCCCAATGCCCGGGAACAGTTCATATCGGTTGTTTGTGTTGCCTGCCAGGGGATGGAAGGCAAGGAGGGGAGGGATTACAGGCCGGCAACACCATCCCACGCGATGTTCTTGATGCGGTTCCAACCGCCACCCACGGGGGTTCCTGTGGATCCGTTCGGGTTCAACGGGGTGACCAAAACGTAGAGACCTGCATAGTCCAGACTCACGTTCTCGCCGACCTGGTCGGATCCGGCACTCATGTCCCAGCTTTGAGACCATACCTTCGCCAGGCCCAGGGTGATCTTCATGAATTGAACCGCCTTGCCCGAGAAATCGGGTCTGCAGAAAACCAGATTGACGGTCCGGTAAGCCACGCCGGAACCCGCTGCTGCGAGTAATGCGGGTGTCATACTGTTGACCATCTTTTGAAAACTAAGGGGATTGAAGGTGACTCTGCTGATACCCGAAGATACCACCTGCTCCACACTGGCACTCATGGACGGAAACTCCGTCCAACCCGCCGTGCCTGGAAAGTCCTTGGAAGTGCTGTCACCTGCCAGGATCGTCCCGGTGGATGTGGTAAATTGGATGTATGCGGAAATCGCAGCCTGGCTGGACATGGCGGTCCCCAGCAGGAGTGCAAGCACCCATGCCCGGAGATGATTTCCAACGGTGGAGAAAGACCTGCCCTGAAACATATTGCTGATCATCATGATAAACATCTCTGTGGAGAGTGTTACCATCGTTCGCGGCCAACCGCCAGCGGAAAGGGAGCGGTTTTTGACCATTCCCTGTTTTCGAGCGGGGGGAAGAACCGCGAATGGACGCGGATGGGGGAGGGAATTATAAATTAAGAATTAAGAATTAGAAATTGGGGAGGGCGTTGACCGATTTGCCGCGAGGGGTCCAGTCACTGTTGAGGCCGGCTGGGGCCTGTCTCAACGGATGATCAATGACCCCATCGTTCGGGGTAGGGGTCTGATTTCCCGACTAATCGCGCACGGTGAGCAGCACTTTGAGGACGCCGGGGGAGGTGGCGAGGGCCATGGCCTGAACGCCCTGCCCGAGGGGCATGCGGTGGTGGATCAGGGATGCCACATCCACCCGGCGGGACTCGAGGGCGCGGATGGCCTCCGGGAATGGGCCGCAGCGGGAGCCGACGACGGTGATTTCGTCGATGACGAGCGGGGCGAGGTTCATGGCCTTGCCGATGGCGACGGTGCTCTTGAGGACCAGGGTGCCCCGGGGCCGGACCATTCCCATGGCGAGTTCAAACCCGGCGGCGGATCCGGTGCAATCGACGACAACATCCTGATCGTGTCCGGGGAGGGCTTCTGAAAAGAGCTGGGTCTGGATGGACCATTTTTCACAGAGGGCCAGTTTCTTCGGGTGGCGGCCCACAAGGCAGACCAGGGCGCCCGTGTTGCGGAGCACCTGGGCGACAAGGAGGCCCAGGCGGCCATCGCCAAGGACGGTGATGGTGGTTTGCGGGGTGATGGGGACCTGCCTGAGGATCTGAAACGCGGCGGCGAGCGGTTCGACGAAGACGGCCTGCTCATCATCGACGGAATCGGGCACGAGGTGGAGATTGGCGGCGGGCAGGCGCACCCGTTCGGCAAACGCGCCGGGGTGCTTGAGAATGCCGAGCACGGAGCGGTTGGTGCAATGGTTGGAGAGGCCGGAGCAGCACAGGCTGCAGGTGCCGCAGACGATGTTGATCTCGCCGCAGACGCGCCTGCCGACAAGTTCCGGGGCGGGAGATTCGAGCACCACGCCGACGAATTCGTGGCCGAGAATCCCGGCAAAGCCCATGTAGCCCTTGCAGATTTCAAGGTCGGTGGAGCAGATGCCGGCTGTGGTGATGGCGATGAGGGTGTCCCCCTCGGCAGGCGAGGGTTCCGGGTTCTGCGGCTGATAGACAAGGGTTTGGTCAAATCGCAGGGCGCGCATGGGGGGAGTATATGGATGGGGCGCGGGTTTGCAATCCGCACGGGGGAGGAAGTATGAATGAAGAATTGGGCGAAAAGGAAAGGGGGCAGGGGGGGGTGGACGGGCGTTGACCGATTTCAAGGGGGCACACCGTGACGGACGGGTGTTGACCGATCTGCCGCCTTTTTTTACACGACAAAAAAAGTGAGAACTGACCCCATGGCGCTCGGGCGTTGACCGATTTCCCGCGTCAACGGATGGCATGGTTCCGCCGCGCCAACGGCGCAGAATCAGATAGCCCAGGCCACCAACCTGGGTGGAGGTGATAATAGTGGAACAGGAGGGCTGCAGGCCCGACACGCCGGGCGCGTTCGGGATTGCCGGGATGATACCAGGCTTTCAGCCCTCAGACTGTTTCAATGTCCGACGGGACATTGAAACGATTCAAGGGCTGCAGGCCCGATCCATCGGTTCTGGCCAGGGAAACCGGAAATGAAACCGGGCCTTCAGCCATCCATCCATTCCCGTGCCCAATTCCTATGGCGATGCCATAGGAATTGGGGGCCGGGCTCAACAGATGGGGGCTGATCCGAACGCTCGAGTGGGTTTGGGTTGCGTTGACGGTGGGGTGGTTTGGGCGTAGTTTCGGCCCGGATCAAACCGTATGAGAATTCACATGAATACAGGTCGGCGGATTGCCTGGGCGATGATGCTCTGGCTGGGGTGCCTGGGGAGTTTGCGGGGGGCTGAACAGTGGGTGGATGAATTGGCGCGGATGCCGCTGGTTCATCCGGTCCGGGAGCTGAACCGGAGCAATTGCGTGCAGACGGTGCTTGGATCTTTTACCTCAAACGGGGTGGTCAAGGCGGTCATTTTCATGCCGGGGGCGACGGATGAACTGTACTTTTTCAGGCGGGCAAAAGCACAATTGAGTGGAACTGCGCCAACGGTGCTGGATGCGGTGCAGGCACTGACAAACCAGACCTTGATCCGGGCGACTTTCAAGGCACCGTTCCTCCTTTTCCATGTCGCGGGGGATGCCCTCGAGGCGAATATATCAGTCAAAAACCAGGCACGATGGGAGAGGCTTTGCAAGATCCCGTTTCAGGAGCATACGTATTTCGATGATCGTGATTGGGATCATGTTCAGCCTCTGCTGCGGGACCGGATAGGGGTGGATCTGCGTCCGTGGCGCTACACCCGTGCCTCGTGGCATTTTTACCGGCACAGCTATGCGGGTTGGAATCTGAACTGTCAGGAGGCCATTCAGGCGACATGCCTCGCGGGTGGCACGAGGGCGACGATCAACCGGGGCAGCGTTCTGTTTGAAGGGCCGCCGCGTGGCAGCCACCCGGAGGGGAAGTGAGCAGGCGGGTGGGGCCGTTTTTGCCGTCCGGCGTGGTGCTGCGGCAGGGATGAACACCCTGCCCGTGGGGATGATCATCGGATGGCAGGGGGTGGTGTCCTGAATTAAGACGGGTGGGGTGTCCTCTTGTGATGTCCCGTGAGGGCGAATTTTGGGGGAGTGCGGCTTTGGCAAGGGGCGGGGCGAGGGCTGGGAGCGTTCATCGTTTTTTTTGCATCGTCCATAATAAAGCAGGGAGGGTGTATTGGGGGAAATGGGGGATGGCACGTGGGCTGCTTTGAAGATGGCATGCAGACGAAATGCTCTCGAAACCACGAATCGAAGCAAAGACTCACCGTCGGGCCGCTCAATGGTCCGGCAAAACGTCCTGCCATAAATCCGCTAGGCGTGGCTTAGATAGCCCGCTCTTCAACTCATTGGGTTTGACTCTGGCGGCCTGCAGACAGGCCGCCAGCCCTCTTTTAAGGCCAGACCGCCATTGACGCGGGCGGGACCCGGAGCATAGGCTCCGAACTCATGAGAACAATCCGCCGACTGGCAATCCTCCCCCTGTTTGTCATTGCCCTGATTCCGGCTGCCGTCCGGGGCGCGGAGGATGGGGTCCGGCTGGAGGATTTTGAGGGGGGCTATGATCCCGCCCGGTGGACGTTCTCAAACGGGGCGGAGTTTCCCGGTGCCAAAGGGGGATTTGAGCGTTCGGCGGGGGCGGCGCATGCGGGGAAGGTCGGGGGGAGGTTGAGTTTTGATTTCAGCGGGGGCGGGAACTACGTGGGGGTGAACCTGCGGATGCCAGAGGGGGAATTGGGAACGTGGAACAGCCTGCGGCTCTGGCTCAAGCGGCCGGAGGGCAATGAATTCGTCTTTCGCTACTCTGATGCCGGCGGGCAGACCTTCCAAAAGCAGGTGGATTGTCCCGCGGACCGCTGGGTGTGCGTGACAATCCCGTTCAACGGCTGGACCGGGCACTGGGGAGGGGCGGATGATGGAACAGTGCGGGGCGGACCCAAAATGCTATCCCTCCTGGTGGACCAGGGCCTGCAGGTGAAGGGGGATTTTCTGTTCGACGATCTCCAACTGTGCAACGTGGAGCAATCAGTTGTGAAGGTTTCCCTGGCCGCCTACCGGTTTGAACCGGGGGAGGGTTGGCACATGCGATCCGAGGGAAACCGGGGGGAAAGCCGCCTGGAGGGGAGGATCTGGAAGCTCGATTTTTCCGCCGGGGCCCGGTGGCTGTCGCTGGGGGTGCCGGACCATGTTCTTTTGGGGGACGTGGACCGGATCCGGGTGCGGGTGCGGGGCAGTGCGAAGGGGCATCCGGTGCGGCTGGTGCTGCACACGCACTTTATGACGTTCCACAAAGTGATCGGGGAGTTTGCGGGGCAGGAGGAGCTGGTGACGGACGGTCCCCCCGGCGCGGGGTGGGAATGGTATGGCGGTGAGAATGACGGGAAGATTCACGGCCCGTTGCGGCTGGGGGAGATCGGGTTGGGATCGGGAACCAACCGCGAAGCCTGCACACTGGAGCTGGTGGATGTTCGGGTGGATGCCTCATGCCCGCAGGCCTCGAGGTGTGTAATGGTGGGGGAGGCTCGAGGGCAGGGGGATGGGGCGGCATTTGTGGCGCAGGTTCGCGCGCTGAATGATGCGCCGATGAAGGGGGAACTCTCCTGGGTGCTGCGGGGGTGGGATGGCGAGCCGGTGGGGAAGGGGACCCGTGCCGTGGTTGTCCCTGCGAAGGGGGAATCCTTTGAGTTCAAGCTGCCCATCGGGAAAAAGGAAAGGGGGGCGCGGAAGTTTCTGGAGGCTGAATTCACCCTGAACATTCCAGGGCAGGAGGTCGCGCCGGTTTGTGCGGCGTGGGTGGCTCCGTTGGAGGGGCGGGGGGATGCCGTTCTGGAGCCGGACTCGCCGTTCGGGATGGGGGTTTATCTGAACAGGTATGGAGGGGATGATGGCGGGCTGGCGATGATGGAGCGCGCAGCGCAGATGGCGAGGGATGCCGGTGTAAAATGGTCGCGCGAGGATTTTTCCTGGGGACGCATTGAGCCGGAGCGTGGACGGTTTGACTGGAGCTACCATGACAAGCTTGTGGCGTGTGCCCGGAGGAACGGCATCACCATCTATGCAATTGTTGGCTACTGGACAGATTGGACCCGGCCCTATACGCAGGAGGGGATCGATGATTACGTCACCTTTCTCAAGGAGATGGTCCGGCGCTACCGCGGGAAAATCAATCAGTGGGAGATCTGGAATGAGCCGAACATTTTTTTTTGGCAGGGCCCGAGGGATCTCTATGCGGAGCTGTTGAAAAAGAGTTATGCGGCAATCAAGGAGATTGCGCCGGAGGCGCAGGTGTTGGGTTTGTCCACGGCCGGGATCGACCGCCAGTTCATCAGCCGGATGCTGGAATTGCAGGCGCCGTTTGATGTGCTGACCATCCATCCCTATCGCAGGCGGCTGAATGACCTGGGGTTCATCGATGAACTCAAGCAGGTCTCCGATCTGGTGCGGTTGCCGGACGGGGTGCGGCGGCCGGTGTGGTTGACGGAGATGGGGTGGGCCACCCATACGCCCCATAACACGATCCGGCAGGATTTTGCCCCGAACACATTGCGTGCCCAGGCGGAACTCATCTCGCGGAGCTATCTGTGTGCGATCGTATCGGGAGTGGATCCGCGGACCTTCTGGTATGACTTCCGGAATGATGGGGAGGATCCGATCTATTTCGAGCACCAGATGGGGATTGTTTACAACGATTTCCGGCCGAAACCGGCCTGTGTGGCCTACACCACATTGACCCGGGTGCTGCGTGGGATGAAGCTGGCAGGGGCGGTGGCGGTGCCACAGGGGGTGCTTGCATATGATTTCAAGCGGAAGGATGGGGCGCCGGGGGGTGTCACGGTTGTGTGGAGTCCGCAGGCGGATGCGAGTGTGGAGATTCCCATTGCCGGGCGGCGGGTGTCGAGGATCAATGGGATCGGGGAGCGGAGCGAGCTTGAGGTCACGGGGGGAAGCGTGAGGGTTGGGTTGAAGAAAGGGGCGCCGGTTTATCTTTGTTATCCGTGAAGGGGGAGGCTGGGGGAAATTAAGAATTAAGAATTGGGGAGGCCTTTGTGCGTGGGGGGTGGCCGGTTTCGCGGGCGAGGGGGGAATGGCGTTGACCGTTTTCCTGCGGCGGGGGCGGGGGACTGTTGACCGTTTTCCCCAACCGGAAACGCTGGTGGTGGAGGGGGGTGGCCGTTTCCCCTCCGGGAACCCCCACGGGGTTCAGCCCCAAAGCCCGGGGTTGCGCCGCCGAGGCGCTACCCCGGGTCTATGCCCAAAATATCAACAACCCCGAAGGGGTTGTGCCGTGGCATCATCCGGGAAGATTGTTGGCGGGTGCGCGGAACCGCGAGGATGGACAACGTGATGACGGGTTTTCAATATGGGATCCCACCCTGTGCGGGGCAATCCTCACATTCGTTCCTCCGGCACAACCACGTTGTGGTTGTTGCGAACCTCCTGCACCCACCCGGGGTAGCGCGGAAAACCGCGCAACCCCGGGCTTTGGGGCACAACGCCTGTGGCGTTGGGGAGGGGGAAGGGGAGAACCGTGAATGGACGCTGGGGGACGTGAATGGACGCTGGGGGACGTGAATGGACGCTGGGGGACGTGAATGGACGCTGGGGGACGTGAATGGGGGAACGCCCTTGCGGACGGGCGTTGAGCGATTTCCTGCGCCGACGGATGGCATGTTTCCGCTGCGCCAACGGCGCACAATGAGATAGCCCAGGCCACCGGCCTGGGTGGAGGAGATAATAATGAAACAGGAGGGCTGCAGGCCCGACACATCCGTTCCGGCCATGAGAACCGGATAGGACATCGGGCCAAAGGCCCGGTTTCATGCGATGGAATCGTAGGATGTTTCACACGAAGGCACGAAGCCACGAAGGGGGGGAGGCTGGTTGCGCCGGCCACATTCGTGGCGTTGGGGAGAGGGAAGGGGGGAACGGCAAATGGACGCTGGGGAACGTGAATGGGGGAACGCCCTTGCGGACGGGCGTTGACCCATTTGGCCGGGGGCACACCGTGGGGGACGGGCGTTGACCGATTTCCCGCGAGGGGTCAGTGCCGTCACTGTTGAGTCCGGCTGGGGCCGGTCTAAACGGGTGAGGACTGTCGCCATCGCTCGGGCCTTTTTCCTCTGCGGCTCAGATTCTCTGCGGGAGATTCCGGTTTTTTGGCGGATCAGACGTATTTTGCCAACTCTGCCTGGCTTGCGGCGAGGACTTCCCGGTGGAGGGAATTTCCGTGGGAATCCATCGTGACAACGGCGGGGAACTTGACGGTTTCGAATTCCCAGATGGCTTCAGGGGCGCCGAATTTCTCCATGAAATGGACGTTTGGCACGCGGTGGATGCATTCCGCGAGCACCTGAGCGGCCCCGCCGATGGCGTGGAGATAGACGCAGCCATGTTCCTTGCAGGCCGCAAGGGTCTTTTCGCCCATGCCGCCCTTGCCGATGACGCCGCGGAGACCGAAATCCCGGATGACCTGCCACTGGTAGGGCTCCTCGCGGATGGAGGTGGTGGGGCCGGCGGCAACGCACTTCCAGTTGCCTTGCTCGTCCTTGATGATGACGGGTCCGCAGTGGTAGAGCACTCCGCCCTTGAAATCCACACCCTCCGGCAGGGTGCCGCCTTCATGGAGGTATTTATGGACGGCATCGCGCCCGGTATAGATGCGGCCGGTGATGAGGACCTCATCGCCCACCTTCAGGCTGCGGATGGCTTCCTCGGAAATTGGAGTCGTGAGTTCGATCATAACAGTCCTTGGGTGCGGCCGGTTAGTAGAGCCACTTTTGGATTGCCCCTTCGGTGTCGAGAACCATGCCCTGCCGCCGGTAGGCCCAGCACATGTAGCTGATGCTGACGAAGTAGGAGGCGGGGAGGCGGTTCAGCACGCCGATTTTGGTCCCCAGCAGGGTGGTGCGGCCACCAAAGCCCATCGGGCCGATGCCCAGCTTGTTTGCCGTCTCCACGATATCCTTTTCGAGGGCTGCGATCTCGCTGTCGGGGTTCTCGTCGTCCAGAAAGCGCAGGAGTTGCTGTTTGGAGTATTCGTAGCCGGTGGCACGGTCGCCGCCGATGCAGACACCGAGAATGCCGGGGCCGCACCCTTTGCCCTGGGCCTGGAGGACGGCATCGAGAATCACCTTGCGGCAGCCATCCAGATCCCGGTTGGCTTTGAGCTTTTCGTTGGGCAGGGAATACTGGGCCCCCACGTTCTCGCAGCCGCCCCCCTTCAAAATGAGCCGGACGGAGACTTCGGGTGAGCGATGCTGGTGAAAATGGACGGTTGGGGAACCCGGGCCGACGTTGGTGCCGTCGTTTTTGCCGGTGACAGAGTCCACGGAGTTCTGGCGGAGGTAACCCTTCTTCGTCGCCAGTTTGACGGCCTCGCGGGCCTGTTCCTCGAAGGAAATCTGGTCAAGGCCCGCCGGGCCTTCGACGTAGAAGATAATGCTCCCGGTGTCCTGGCAGATCGGCTGGGATTTGTTGCGTGCCAGGGCGATGTTCTGATCAATGATCTGCATCGCGTTGGCGGCTATGGTTCCCTTCTTTTCCTGCTCCAGCGAGGCGAGGATGGCCTTGTGCACATCGTCCGGAATTTGTGTCGATGTGCGCCGGATCAACTCCAACAAAGATTCTGACAAGCGGTTCATCACGGAAAACCTATCCAGCTGCGTGACGGAAGTCAAAGCGAGAAGGCGGGTTGGTTTGAAGGTCCGGTCGAGCCGTTTAGAACCGGGGCGTGGTTGCTTGAAGTTTGAGCCTGTGGCCGTTGTTTTTGATGGGGGTTGGCTGGGCTTGCCATTTATGCGATGTCCAATAAACTTAGGGTATGAAGAACGATGTCGTTCCGGTGCAAATTCGGGGGATCCTTCCCGCCAACAGCGGGTGCGCTGTTTTTGTTGGCAACGATCAGAAGGTTTTTGTGATCAACGTGGAGGCGAACATGGGGAACATCATCAGCATGTTCCTGCGTGAAACGCCGAAGGAGAGGCCGTTGACGCACGATCTCATCCAGAGCATTTTCATGGGGTTTGCGATCAGCGTGGAGCGGATGGTGATCACCGAGTTGCGGAATTCTACCTACTTTGCGCGGTTGATCCTGTTGCAGGAGAATGAGTTGGGCAGGAAGATCGTGGAGATTGATGCCCGCCCCAGTGATTGTCTTGCGCTGGCCACCGCACAGAAGAAACCCATTTATGTGGCCTCCAGCCTGTTTGATCAGGTTGAGGACATGACCGAGGTGCTGGACCGGATCAATGAGGCCGGGCCGGATCCTGAGTGAGGTTCCATGGCCCCTCCCGCTGCAGAGAAGACCCCTGCCCCCCTCGCGTTGATCTGCGGGGAGGATGAGTTTGCCGTGAAGAAGCGGGCCGCCCAGCTGAATGCGCAGTGGTGCGCGGAACTGGGGGGGATGGATCACGAGATCATTGACGGGGCGGTGATGAACTCCCGGGAGGCGCTGGAGGTGTTGAGGAGGCTGCGGGAAGGATTGCAGACGCTGCCCTTTTTTGGTTCCGGCAAGGTGGTCTGGTTGAAGAACTGCTCTTTTCTGGGGGATGACCGGACGGCATCCACTGGAGCCGTCACCGAATTTCTGGTTTCCCTTGCGGATGAGCTGAAGAGTTTTGATTTCAAGGCGGTGCGGCTCCTGATCAGTGCCGGGAAGGTGGACAAGCGGAAGACATTCTACAAGACCATCGACAAGCTGGGTCAGGTGGAAACCCTGTCGGGATGGTCGGTGGAGGACCGGGATTGGGCCACGCAGGCTGAAGGTTGGGCTGACAGGGCTTTGCGCGAGCGGGGGAAGGGGATCACGGACAGCGCCCTGCGGGAATTGGTGGCGCGGGTGGGTCCGAACGTTCGGCAGCTGGACATGGAGGTTGAGAAAGTCTCCCTCTATGTGGGGGAGCGGAAGGAAGTGGATCTGAAGGATGTGACCGCCGTCTGCTCGAAGAGCAAGAGTGCGCGGGCCTTTGCCCTAGGGGATGCGCTTGGGGACCGGGATTTGCCCCGGTTGTTGCGGTGCCTGGATGAGGAGTTGTGGGAGGTGAAACTGGATCCCAACAAGAGCGAGATCGGGGTGCTCTACGGGTTGATCTCCAAGGTGCGCTCGATGATCCTGCTGAAGGAGATGGTCCGGGAGGGGTATGTGCAGCCGGAGGGGGATTACAACCGGTTCAAGGCGCAGCTGGCCCAGATTCCTGCCGCCCAGATGCCCCAGGACCGCAGGTTTAATCCGCTTGCCATCAACGCCTATGTCCTCTACAAGGCTCTCCCGCAGGTGAAGCGATACACCCAGACCGAGCTGGTCCGGGCGATGGATTTGTTGTTGCAGTGCAACCGCCGCCTGGTTTCCAGCGGCCTTGAAGAGGCGCTGGTTTTGCAGCAGACTTTGGTGCAGATCGTCAGTTGAAGAAACATGAGCACACCGTCCGCCAGAATGCTGATTTACAAGGGCAAGGAGTTTGCCTGCATCAAGATCATCGGGCGCGCCACGTTCGCCTCGAGCGTCGATCTAAAAACCCTCATTTCCGAGATGCACCAGAAGGGGTTCGCCTGGTTTGTTCTCGAGCTTACCGAATGCACGCTGATGGACAGCACCTTCCTGGGTGTTCTGGCCGGGTTCGGGCTGAAGATGGCGGGCTCCAAGCCGGGTGCCGTGGCCCCGATGATTGAACTGATGAATCCAAACGCCCGGATCACCGGTCTGCTGGAAAGTCTGGGTGTGCTCCATCTGTTCAAGATCAAGCAGGGCACGCCCACCTGTGTTTCCCTGGAATGTGAGGGTGTGGCACACAGCCCCACCGAGCCCAGCCGGGAGGAGGTCACCCGGGCCTGCCTGGAGGCGCATGAAACGCTCATGGAATTGAATCCGGCCAACGTGGCCAAGTTCAAGGACGTGGCGCGGTTCATGGCGGAGGATCTGCAGCGGATGAAGGACGGCACCGGGCCGGCCTGAGGATCGTGGGGAACGGGTCTGACGCGCAGGCGGTTCCAGTTCCTCTTCATGAGAGTAGCGGGAGGGATGTAAACGTGGTTTGGATTGGCTCACACGAAGCCACGAAGGGGAAGAAAAGTGGATCAGCCGAAGATCCAACGACCTTGTTCCTTCGCGTGAGATACCTGAGTCGTGCACGGTCTTCAGCCCATTGGGCTGGCCGGCCCGGCCGGGGTCCACTTCCCGAAAATCATTAACTTCGCCACCCGCAGGCCCCCATACTCCTTCATACATCTCATGAATACACGCCGGGGAGGTTCACGTTCAGGCGTTTTGTTTTGACTGATGCGTCGCGACTTTGTATTAAGAGTTTTTGTAGTGGGCAACGTGCGGTTTCCGGACCCTTTTTACCGGTGCCGCCGGCTCTCAAACTTATGACGTGTCACCTTGATATGCAAAAAAGACCTGGCGGGTTCCCGAGCCAGGCCCCCTGTATTGTAGGTTGCGCCCATGGTTGACAATCTCCAGTTGCAGCGGTTTGAGTTGAAGTATCGCATCACCAGCGCTTCGGCTCTTGGGATACGAGAGTTTGTCGCGTGCCATCTCGCCCTCGATGAGTTCAGCGTGGGGAAGCCGGATTTTTCCTACGAAAACTACAGTATCTACCTGGATTCCGATGATTACCAGCTGTATTGGGACGTGATCAACGGCAACATGAACCGCTACAAGCTCCGGCTGCGGTATTATGATGACAGGCCGGAGTCGCCGGTGTTTTTTGAAATTAAGCGGCGCTCGGACAATGCGATTTTGAAGAAGCGCGCGGCAGTGCGCCGGGATGCGGTGGCTCTCCTGCTGGCGGGGCACCTGCCCGAGCCTCACCATCTTCTTTCCACGAAGCCGGAGTATCTGAGTGCCATCCAGCATTTTTGCCGGTTGATGCATGACATTGGCGCGCAGCCGCGCACGCGGGTGGGGTACCTGCGGGAGGCGTGGGTGAGCCGTGAGGACAACTCCGTTCGAGTGACGATGGACCGGCAGGTGCGGAGCAAGGAGCAGAGCAATGGGGCGCTGAGCATGGACTTTGCGGGGGCGGTGGCACCGTTTGAGCCGGATGTGATATTGGAGATCAAATTCACTTCGCGGTATCCCGACTGGTTGAGGGAGCTGGTGCAGGCCTTTGGCGCGGTGCAATGTGGTGCCGCCAAGTATGCGGACGGGGTGGCGCTGATGCACGGTCAGGAGGCCACCGGGTTGAGCCCCATCCAGGAGGATCTGGTGGAGAAGTTTTTACGGGGTCGGCGAGTCTCCAGATCGATCGGATCGCCCGCCGCCAAAGCCGATTTTACCTACAATGAATGATCTTTTCACAGTCTTTTTCAGTGCCGATTTTTCCGCCCAGCCGCTGAATGTGGAGGCGGTGTTCCTTGGCCTGTGCCTTTCATTTTTGTGCGGGATCGTGATTTCGCAGACCTACATGGGGACCCATTCAGGGCTGTCCTACTCGAGGTCGTTTGTGAATTCCATGGTGGTGATCCCGATGATCGTGACCGTGGTGATGATGGTGCTGAACAACAACCTTGTGACGGCGTTCGGGTTGATGGCGGTGTTTGCCGTGGTGCGGTTCCGGAACGTGCTGCGGGACACGCTCGACACCAGTTATGTATTGGCGGTGCTGGCGGTGGGCATGGCGAGCGGCACGCAGCGGTTCTCGCTGGCGGTGCTCGCAACCGTCACGATCACGCTGGTGATGTTTTTTCTTCACTACACGGCCTATGGGGCCCGGCAGCGGTATGACATCATTCTGAACCTGCACTGGGCGCGTCCGGCCGTGGAGTTGCCAACCCTTGCGCGGGTGCTGGAGCGGCACGCCCGGAATGTTCATTGTGCCAGCCGCCGATCCGGGGAGGTGCAGGCCGGGACCGACTTGTCCTACCGGCTGTTGCTGCGCGATCCCGACCGGGTGGATGACCTCCTTCTGGAGGTGCGGCAGATCGAAGGCCTGTCCCGGTTGACCAGCCTCAAAGCGGATCAGGAATCCGAACTATGAAAGCAGACCCTCTACCCCCCATTCCCACTCCGGCGTCGCGCCAATGGCGACAGCTTCGGATCCGTTTCCTGCCACCATTGACGTTTCTGGCTGTCCTGTCGGTCACCGTTTGGCTGTGGGGTCGTAATCTGGCCAGCCCCGTCATGCTGGGGACGGCTGAGGGAGTGGAGGCGGAGGTGTCATCCCCCAAGAGCGGGAGGCTTTCCCAGTTGGATGTGAAGCTCTACCAGGAGGTGACGGCTGGGCAGCTTTTGGCAGTGATCGAGGCGGTGGAGCCGAACATCCTCAGCAACAAGCTGGCGGTGATACGGGCTGAGATGGAGTTGATCCGGGTGGAGGGAGGGTATAGGTCGGGGGACCGCCTGCGGTATTCGCAGTTTCAGATGGAGTTCATGCTGCGGCGCGTGGATCTGGCCCTGCACCGGCTGGCCCTGCCGCTGGCGCAGCTGGAATTGAGCCGCACGGAAACCCTGTTCAAGGAGAAGATCGCCGCCCAATCGCTCTATGATTATGCCAAGCTCTATGTGGAGCAGCTGCAGGCCCAGATCAAGGAGATGGAGGATGCGATGGTTGCGGCGGAGAGTGCGCTAAAGAAGTTCGATCCCGCCGTTGTGAACGCGGAGGATCCATCCATCCGGGCGAAGCTTGAAGTGGAGGAGCAGAAGCTGCATCTGGCGGAATCGGAGCTTTGCCCGGTGCTATTGAAGGCCCCCATCAGCGGGCGGGTGAGCAAGATCACGAAGCTGGCCGGGCTTAACGTGGCAGCGAATGACCCGATACTGACCATTGCGAATCCCAAGGTGGACCGCATTCTGGGGTTCATCGGCCAGCCGTTGCGTTTGGAGCCAAAGGTGGGGACGGCGGTGGAGATCCGCAGCCGCAACGCCCAGCGGACGGTGGGCAAGTCCCACATCACCCATGTGGGCCCCCGGGTGGAGCTGTTCAACGCGCCGTTGAGGGTGCGGGGGATGGGTTCGGCTCAGGAGCGGGGACTTCCCATCCTGATAGATGTGCCCGAAGGCATGGAACTGCGGCCTGGTGAGATGGTGGATATTTTCTTCAGGAAAGAGGGCTGAGGCAGGGGCGGGATACGGGGTGGGATGCCGGACGTGTGGGGCGCATAGGGATTCCCCGCGCGGCACCTACCAGGGCCTTAGCCCGACTTTCGCACCCCACCCCCCGAACAGGGGGGTCTGACATCTGTAAGTGGTTGATAGACAACGGTTGGAATTTTGATTCTTGCGTTGTAGGGACTATAACTGTCGATTTCCATGAATTTCTCTTTACGCGCCCCCTTT